>JAISMO010000157.1 GCA_031276675.1 Tannerella sp. | reverse complement strand
TCCTAAAAAATTGGATGTTCCCCGTTTAGACCCTATTCCCCGTTGCAACCATGTATCTTTTGTCGATATACTTTTGTTAATCAGATTTGTCAATTCCTGAATATCTTTTGCTGCACCTTCGTTATTTAAATCTACATTTCCAACACCTTTGTAATTATACCAATCCCCGTCGAATCCTCTAAGTGGACGGTTAAAACTGCCGCTCCCTCCCGTGTATTTGGTAGCGCCTATTTTCTCACTTTGGCTTGCACTCGCCCATTCTTTTTCCGTTCTCCCACGAAATTCGTCATCCGCCTTTGATCTGTCACTTTTAATCCAAATGGCTTTGTTTTTCCGCTCTTGGGTATATTTACTTTCGTCTATGCTGCCGAGTTTGATATTCGCTCTTTTTGCTTTTGCGGCTTCTAACCTCGCAACTTCAGCGTTCAGAACATCCGCCTTTGCTTTTAGTGTCGATATTGGCGCATTAGCGTTAAGTAATGCTTTATATTCAATGGCTATTTTCTTTAAATTTGCACTTTTTGTAGTATCTGCATAACCGAGAGCATGTGTGGTTGTTAATTCAATATTCTTTTTAGATATTAGATATTCGACCTTTGCAAGCTGTTTTTTGTACGAATCTTGAGCGACATGCCAAGTGTCATATTTCCTGTTTTGTTCTACCCAGTCAATTTCAAACTCCAATTTCTTAACCTGCTCTGCCAGCGGCAAATGCCCAAACTCTTTCAGTTTCTTTTCCACCGCTGCATAAACATCACGTACCTTTTCAACTCCAAATTCCGCCTTCCATTTCTTCACGTCGGGTATCAGTTCCGAAAGCCGTCGCTCCTCCTTTTTTGCAGCCGATACCAGTCCGGCAATCCGCCGCGTTTCTTCCTGTATCTTTGCGATTTGTCCGGTCTTTATCAATTCGGCAAGCGTTGACGCATTCATTTCGGGAAAAGCCTTGGCCACATCAAGCACTTTACCGGCTGTTTTCATAACCAGCGCGTTATGCTTTCGCCGTTCGTTCCAGCGCCTTTGTATAGCTGCTTTTTCGGCATCGGTTTTGATTCGCTTTTTCACCTGCCATACAAACCCGTCGTCAATACGGCCGTTTTTGTAATTATCCCTGATAAAATACGGCGTCGTTCCGCGTTCTTCGGCCCTGGCTATCCTGTCCCTGTTCGCTGCTATCCACTTTTTGAAATTCTCCGGCACATCCTCTACCATCCCCTTCGGTTTCCATTCGTCCAGCCTCCCCTCCCTGCGAGCCTTCGCACGCTCGCCGAGTTCCGCGCTGCCGATTACGATCGGAATCATCCGGCAACGGCACTGCGGATGCCAGCCCTCCCACAGGAACCACTTCGGATAGTCACCCTGCAGGTCGTCGCACATGTCGGTAAACGGCACCGGCTTGCCGTTTTTCAGCGTCGTATGGTTGTTGCTCAGCAGGATTCGGTAGCCCTTGATCAGCGGATCGTTCTGACAGTTTTCCCGTTCCGCCCGCCGGTAAGCCGCGTTTATCTCCGTGCGGGCAAGGCGCAGCGCGTTCTTATAAGCCGAACGGTATACGCCGCGACCGGGATGGTAATCGTTCATCGTTTCGTCCACATACGCCTGTCTGCGTATTATTTTACCCCTTTTTATCACCTTCCCGTCCCCGTCTTTCAGTATATGGCCGTTTTTGTCCCTGACCGGCACCGGCACGGTTTTCGTCGACCGTTCCGGCTCGTTGAGATACTTCCGGATGTCGCGCGACACCCCGTCCGCGCTTTTCCCCTCCGCTATCCGGCTCTGTACAATCCGCTCAATCTCTTTTTTGGCCTCCCCCGTCAAATTCCATACGCGTTCGGACAGGTTCATGCCCCCGCGCTTTTGGGTGGCATACCGGTGCGCGTTCATTCCGTCCGCACGCCGGTCTTTAACGGCCTGCTCCAGCGTCCGGTTCACTTCGTCGCTGTTTTTATCCTTCCCCAGTTCGTAAAGCACCGCGTCCTTCACGTCGCTTTCTCCCAGTTTCCAGCTGCCCGCAATGCCGTTGCGGATGATGTGCTCCGTCTGACCGGCCAGCGCCCGCAGCAGCGCGTTCAGTTTCCGTTCCGCCGCCGGATTTCCCTTCCACGTAAACGGTTCGCCGCTTTCCAGCGCGTTTTTGACCTCCGTCAGTCCGAACGCGTCCACATACGTGTTCCCGAACACGCGCTTCAGTTCCGCAACAACCCGTTCAAGATACGCTATAAGTTTCTCACGTGCAATATCCTCGCGCTCATCCATTTTTATACGCCTCTCCGATATTCCGCAAATTCTCCTCCAGAAGCGATTTCAACCCCAGACAGGAACCCGTAATGACATCCAGCCCGTTGCTTTCGACCCACAGCGCGTAATCCATTCCGGCCACGATAACGGCCACAATCCCGTCCGGAAATCCCCCCGCAATCCCGTCCGCCAGTTCCTGCCCGCTTTTTACGCCTTCTTCGCCGTCGCCGCCCGTCTTCACTTCGCGGCTACCGGTTTTCATGCCTTCTTTCGTTTTATAGCTGTACACCTCCCGAACGGCGCCCTCCGGCACGGGCTCCGCCTGAAAATACCCGTTCACCTTCTCTCCGCCGTCATAGATCGCAAACCCGATGGACGAGCGCAGGTTGCCGGTTCTGTCTTTGTACGTATCCAGGCTTTTTGCGTTCGCTACCGTTTCCAGACACGCCTGACGGACTGCTTCGATAACAGCTGGCTTCATCTCTTCTTCATACAGCCGGTATATCTTTCCGAAGAGGTCGTCAAGATTGAATTTCGCCTTGACGGGCATGGCTCACATGGTGGGATTAAAAGCGTCCCGGTACGCATGCAGTTCCGTTTCTTCGGCAATCTGTCGGCACTCCATTTCCGCATCCTCTGCCCAGCCGAGCCGCTGAACGGTCAGCCTCTGCGAGGCAACCGGCCGGTTGCCGTTGGCGTCCATCAGCAGACTGACGGCCGCCTGCTCGTCCTCTATCATGTACGGCGTGATTTCCGGCTCGACGGTAAGGCGGCGGCAGGCGTTTTGCAGCTTTGTATCGAACTGTCCGACATAGGCCTGAATGATGCTTAAACGCCTTTGCAGAAAGTCGTCGAATATCTCCATCTTTTCCTGCACCTTCAGGTGAGCGTCCATGAAAAGCAGTTTCAGTGCAACGCCCGACAGCGCCCCAAGCCCCTTTACCGAATCGAACGAAATATCCGGCGTTTGGGTAACGGTATATATCATGCGCAGCAGGGTGTCTATTTCGAGTTTGACGCTTTCCGGGGCGTGCTCCCACGACAGGTAGCGAGCGTCCGGGTTGTCGCCTTCCAGCTGCAGGATGGCGCCCGTCTCTCCTTTTTTGGAAAATCCGGTCACCTCGCCCTTCACAACAATCTTGGGGCTTGCGTGATAATCGTTGGTGTCGGCAAAGTTGGACAGCAGCTTTTCCAGCCGGTCAATCAGGCTCTGCACGTCTTCCCATTCCACCGCCGGCTGGCATCCGTAGACAATCGGGATTTTGCCGGTAACGTTACGTACCGGATAGCCCTCCGCCGTTTCCCACCGGCCGTTTCTGTTTATCCACAACCGTATGTCACGGTCCGTATACGTCTCAAAATACAAATGGCTGACCCCGGAACGGTCCGTGCGTGTAAACTCGCGCGAAAAGGCCGCCATGTCGCCCGTTTCGTCGAAATACGGATACAGTTTATCGCCGTTCGAGGGGCCGAATACGGCTGCGCGCAGTTTATATCCGGAGTGGAAACCGTAGCTCTCATGCGCGTTGACCACCGGATACCAGAACTCCGCCGCTTCGGTCGTGCTGAAAATCTCGCGTGCCACCCGGCGGTTCAGCGTGCGGCCCTTCGTATCAAACAGGATTCTTTTGACCGCTTTCAGAACGGTTTTTTCATCGTCACCTTTCGGTTCCGCATTCAGCCTGACCGGGTTGCCGAAGGTAAACGCCACCGCACGCTTTACGATCAGTTTCTGAAGGGCCAGCGCGATGCGCGCAACCTTTTCGGTGCGCGTATTCCCGTCCGGCTCATCCTCTCCGCCGGAAGTCACCCGTACCGTCTGCCCCGGCCGTTCCGGAAGGTCGGTACGCACCCTTTTGTCCGGTCTTTTGCCCGGGTCGTTTACGTCGTGCAGGGACGGATTCAGCTGCGCCGCATACACTTCCGTCTTCGGTTCCCCGCTTTTGCGCCCTGATTTCAGTTCCGCGATAAGCGCGCCCGTATCTTCTCCCGCCAATAACTGATGAATATCCATATAATTTTATTTTTTGCAAAAATAAGACGGTATGAATGATGCTAATACCCTCGTTGATAAAATATCAATATCTTCGCCGCTCTCAGCCGTCATGCCGGTATCCCCTGCGCCCTCAGCGGATTCGGACTTGCGGTCAGCTTGCCGTCAATACTCTCGAGATACCGGTTCGAGAGGCCGATTTTCGCGTCAATACCGGTAAGGACCATTAACTGGTCGCGTATGAGTTCCGTCTGGTCGCGTTCGGTAATCATCGTATGGTTCATATACCCCGTCAGCGCGTTTATTTCCTCCTGGCTGGCTCCCCGGATGGCTCCCGAAAGCGGCGACAGGGTGGAATCGGCCGGAGAGGTTCCGAGTACTTTCATCATTTCTTCATATTGCTTGTTGCCGTCTCTGGCCATGTCCGCATACTGCTGCCGCAGGCGTGCCGCCTCTTCCGGGTCAAGAATGCCGTCTTCCATGTCTTCGGAAAACTGATCATACCACTCCTGCACCTTACCGAGTGAATTTTTGCTGACCACATTGAGAATGGCCTTTTTCATGTGCTCCTCAAAAGAGCTTCCTATTTTGTCGAACGTCAGGTCGGATTCCGAATACAGCTTGTCCAGGGTCGAGCCGATCTCATCCAGCGTGGCGCCCGTTGCACTCTCTTTCTGTCTCCGTTCGATCTCTTCAAGATATTTGTCGGTCGCGATAAGGCCGTTCAGATAGTTCTGCGTTTCCTCATCCAGCAGCGCCCAGAGTTCGGGCGCAAATGTCTTGAAGGCCTCCAGCTGTTTGCCGGTAAAAGACATAAGCGACCCGTTCACATCCCTCAGCACGTCATCCAGCTCTATACCGTTCTTTTTCAGTTCGTCGACATCAATGAATTTGGAGGTGATTTCAAGGTTTCCCGCTTCGATCCGGTCGGCTAAAAAATGCCATTCGTCGAACACTACTTTTCTGGACTTGCCGTCCCCCATCACTTTTGTTGCAGCCTTAAGGGCGGCGTCATAGGCCTGCTGATCCGTTATTTCGGTATGAGCCTTCAGATAGTCAATGAGCTTATCCGTGTATTCAACCCCCGGACTGTGATGTCCGCCTCCCCATTTTTTTAAATGCTCGGCCAGTTCATCCGACAGCGTCGTTTTTTTATATTCATTCAGCAGCTTCGCGTTTTCGGAAGCCAGCACGGCCGCCGCACCGGTCGACGCGTCCACCAGTTGAAGCTGTTTTTCAATCAGTTCGTCCGTCACTTCGATAAGCGAGTCGTAATAATGCCGCGTCTCTTCCGACAGGCCCTGCGTGGACTGTAACGCCGGAATCAGCGCCGACGCCGCACCCACAACGGCCCCGATGATGGCGCCCCATCCGCCGCCAACGGACGCGCCCGCGCCGGCCATGGAAACCGCTTTGCTTATGACGTCCCCTATCGTTGTCACCACCTTGCCCGCCTTTATGCCGGCATCCTCCATCGCATTCCCGAGTTCGCTGAATATCCCGCCGATTTCGCTAAAGCCCGAAAGAATAGCGTGCAACGCATTGAACTGCGCCTCCGATTCCTTTTCGGCCCTGCTGAAATCCTTGAAACCCTGCGCGATTTTTTTGAACGGACTGGCGGTTTCAAGTTTCTTTGACCAATCTTTCACCTCTTTAAGGCGCTGAGAAAGCATTTCCAGCGTTTTCGCGGATTCCTCCGAACCGTCGTTAAGAGACGCGAAAACAGCCTGCAACTCCTCCGGGAGCGCTTTAATCTCCCCGCTGCCGTACCGGATCAGCAGTTCCAGCTGCTGAACCGTTTTGGCTACCGCCTGTTTGCCCGTCTTTTCCAGGTCGCCGAAAAATTTTTTCCACAGCGCCGTTTTATTCATCATTTCCGCTTTCAGACCGGAAATCTCGACGTCCCGCTCCGCCTCCAGCGTCTTCTTTTCCCCGTCGGTTTTCGCTTCCGCTATCTTTGCCGCATACAGGTTCTCTATGGCCAGTATTTTCTCCTGATAACTCCCGTATTCCTTCAGGTATTCGTTCCATTTCTCCCGCGCCGCCGCATTGCGCGTTCTGTAAAATTCGGCTTCCGCCTTCATCCGTTTGTCAAACGCCTGCTGATACGCCGTGTCATACGCCGAGGTCTGCTCCACGGTCAGTTCGCCGCCTTGAGCCTCCTTCCACCGGGCAATCTGTTCGTCAAGCAGATCGATTTCACGGTCATACCTTTCTTCCAGCAGTGCAAGTTCCTTCTGCTCTCCTTCTTCCAGCAGCGCAACGCGGTCGCTGCTGTTCTTGCGCATCATCTCCAGCAGTTCTTCCTGGATCTTTTTTTGCTGCTTCTTTTTTTCTTCCGCTTCCCGACGCCTGTTTTCCGATTCCTTTCCGCCGTTCGTTCCCAGCAGGTCGTCAAGCCGCTTTTGCATTTCTGCGATTTCCGCCAGTTCGGACTTTAGCGACGAGGGGTTGTCCACGCGCAGTTTGTCCAGGTTTTTGCGCTTTTCCTCCAGCGCCTGTTTCAGCGCGCCGACGGTGCCTTCCGCATATTCCTGAATCGCTTTTGCTCCGGAGGCCTCCAGCTTTTGGACCGCTTCCGATTCGTAGCGGGCTATTTCCGTATAGGTTTTGTCTATTTCCGCCTGTGCTTCGGCCCGCTCCGCCTCCAGACGTGCGATTTCCGGATTCTCATACGTGAAAGTCCTGTTTCCCTGACCGACTTTTCTTTCAACCGTCGGCGTCAGTCTGGCGGCCGCCAGTTCCTGTTCCGCCGTGAGCAGCGCTTTGATTTTGTCTTCGCTGTTTTTAATCAGTACCGCGGCTTTCGCACGGGCTATCTGGGCGTCGACAAACGCCTGCACGCGCGTTTTGTCGCTCAGCAGCGCCTCCGCATCCGCCACGCCGTTTATGGCAATGCCCAGTTCCTCAAAGGCCTTTCTGTTTTCTCTGACAAACTTCGTTTTTGCTTCCATGTCATTGCCAAGGGCATTCCACTGATAAGCCAGTTTCTGTATCTGCGCCACCGGCTTGCTCGCCTCTTCCGCCACGGCTTTGTAAAACTTCTCCGTCTCTTCACGTGCTTCCCGGGCCTTGTCCGCAAAATGAGACACCACACTGATAACAACCGCAATCGCCGCCGCTATCCACCCGATCACGGGAATGTTTTTGATGGCCAGGCCAACCGCGCGAAGCGCCCCCGCAAAGGTCAGGCTGGCCGCTGTACCCGCTGTCGCCGCTGCCGTCTGACCCGCCGTCGCAGCCGTGTTGGCGCCCTGAGCAGCCGTATTTTGATTCGTAGCCTGCGTATTTACCTGCGTAGCCGCCGCGTCCGCACCCTCCGCCGCCGCATTTTCGCCCTTGGCCGCCGTGTTGGCTCCGGTAGCCACCGTATTGGCCGCCTCCGACACCGCGCCGGCCGCATCCGTAATCGAACCGGCCGCCTCGGATACGGACTCTGCCACCCCCGTAACGGACTCCGCCACCCCAGAAACCGATTCCGACAGCGATTCGGCCGTCCCCGATACCTCCTCTACCGCCGACTGATAGCCGAGAGCCTCCTCTTTTATCTTTGCCCACCAGTCCTTAATCCCCTGCACCGTGACCAGCTGAAACGCCGAATCCTTGTTAAGCGACTGGCTTATCTGCTGCAAACCCACCGTAACGGCCATCAAACCCTGAATCTTGGCAATCAGTTTTTGAAGATTCTCATTCTCTCCTGCAAACAGAGCCATAGCTCCCTGCGCCGCCGACGCCGCGCCCGCCACACCCGACAGCCCCGCGACGATGCCCTGAAATCCGGACTGGTCGTGCGCCAGTACCTGGGTCTGTTTAATGGCGTCGCCGACTGCACCCGTCAGGGCGCCCGCCTGTTTCTGCAATTGACGGTAGGCCTCCGTTCCGCGAAGTCCCGCCGTCTCCATCGACACCATTTCCTCGCGCAGATTGCGCAGCCGGATACGGAACGATTCCTGCGCCTGTGCGCTTTTATCGGTCTTGACCTTCTGTTCTTCAAGGTGCTTTGAATACTGTACCAGCGCCTCGTCTGCCCGGTACAGTTCCCGCAGGGTCGCGTTGTGCGCACCGATCAGGGATTTCTTCTCGTCCTGCTGCTGCACCAGCGACACATACTTTTTGTCCTTCCCCTGCATAAGAGCCTCGCCCGCAGCCCTGCCCAGTTCACGATACTCCTCTTCCAGCCTGGCAACCGCGCTTTGATTCATCTCAATAGCCGATCCCACGGTCTCGAAGCCCTGCTGTATGCTTTTCGACGCTTTCTCGAACGCACGGTCCATGCCCGCACCGCCCTGCTCCATCGAATATGCAAAGTCCTGTATACGCCTCTTTACCTCTTCCAGTACCGGTTTCGCCTTGTCGTCCTTGACAAGTACCTCAAAATCCAGCGCCCCGATATTTATGCTCATAGATTTTCCTTTTCAATCATTTCCTTAATCCGGTCCGCATTTTCGTCCGAAAGATCCAGTTCAACGTATTCGTTCGCATCATGTTCGATGCCGGGCGCGTCGGCTATCATCCGTTCCACCGTACACCATGCAATCCCGTGTATCAGATAGTCCCAGGTCCATCCGAAGTGGGCGCAAACCGAACCCCGGATTCCATACAGGCTCTTCATCCCTGTTTCTCTATACGGCTTTTTATCGGAAGGGTCGTTCTTGCGCCGCTCAGCAATCGCATAGAGTTTATAAAATCCGCCAGATTGCCCGTTGCAAGCAGATAAACGGACAGTTCTTTCATCATGGACGGACGGAGCGTATGATAAAACAGACGCGTAAGGCGCTTCACTCTGGCACGGTGAAGAAGACGCCTTACCCACCTGGAAAACGGAAAGAAACTGTACGGGTCGCCCGCGGTCGCTACCGCAAAAACACGTGCCATGCGCCGTGCGTTTTTCCGTACCGCCTGCTTGGAGGCGGTCAGGAAAGTATCCTCACCGCTCAGGAGACGGTCGTCCGGCTCCATTTCCAGCCACAGCGCGCTCAGACAGTCCAGCACCCACGCCGTAGGCTCGCGTATCTCAAACGTTTTTTTCCGGCCTCCGGCGGTAACATGAAAACGGAATCCCCTGCCCACAAGCAGGTCCAGTTCCTTTCGCTCAAGCGCTTTCTGCTCCGCGCCGTCCGGATTTTCCTTTTTTTCCACTGTGTACCTTAAACATACGGGGGAGAACCGTCAGGCCCGCCCCCCCGTAAAAACAACAAGTATTCAAACCGGAATAAAACTTACAGTTTCGTTACCGTAATACGCGGCTCGCCCGCTTTGACCGGTTGCAGTACCACGCACGAAACCTCGACGAGAAACAGGCTGGTCTTCGAAAAACTCCCGTTAAACTTCGCCGTGACCTTTGCCCGTGGAATCTTAAATTTCAAACCCTGTTTCGGAACGATCTCAATGGACAGTTCCAGTTCCGGAGAGGCGTCCGGTGCACTCCATGTGTTCGGGGTGGAGGTCGTATCCGCCGTACCGCCGAAAATCTTTGCCAGTGTGTCCACATCCGGATCGGCTATCGAAAAGTTGAACGACAGCTTTCCCGGCTGCGTGATACTGGCCAGCGGCGTATCCAGCTCTTCGACGATAAAATCCGTCGTCGTACCGTCCTCCTGCTGCATCTGGGCCGTGTTCTGAAACGTATAGCCCAGTCGCGAAAGTGATGTTCCCATCCCGCCGTCCGCGTCTATCGCGCCCACTTTTATTTCCGCCAAACCCAAAGTTACTGTTGATGCCATAAGTAAAAAATTAATTTATAAACTGTTATACCTTTAAACATTATGAATATTCCATTCGATTCTTAAATTGACGTAATGCTGGCGGATTTCGCGTTCCCGAAGCGTCGTCTGATTCCCCACCCAGAAAAGCAGGTTCGGAACACGGGCGCTCTCAAGTACCGAAACCACCGCAGACGCCAGTTCCCGCAAACGCTCGCGATTTTTTTTGTACTGCTCCTTTCCCCCGATTCTTACCTTCAGATCCGGAACGTGAATATTGACGTTCGAAACGGCCGACTGTATCCGGTCATACGGAATCGCAAGCGTGTTGACGGTGATATCTTCCTTCTGCGAACCGTCCGGACGGTCACCCGCGTAAATGTCGCCGCTCAGGGCGTTTGTCAACTCCGCAGACCCCGTCAAAACCTCATACAGTATGTCGTCCGTATCAAAATCAAGCATACCCGTCAAATCCACATCCGGCAGTGCAGCCGACCGAAATCATACTTCAGGCATACCCCGTGCGCCACAATCAGACCCGAAGACTTCGCCGCCGAAAGAAAGTCAGGATCGTACAGTTTCGACGGGTCGAGCGTTTCACGCGACACCAGCACCTCCGTTCCCTCATCCGTCCGCGGCGTGCCCGCCGGAAGCTGGACAAGCGATGAAAACGCCAGTGTCCGGCCGTCCGCCGTATGGATCGTGGTGCCCTTGCCGTTCGTTTCTTCCCGGCAGGGTCCCCGGAGTTCCCACGCGCCTCCGTCCGTCTCCCAGCTCCCGTTCGGAAGCCGCGTCGCCTCGCCGTGGAGGGACACGTAGAGATACTGGTAATAGGGACGGAAATCTACCATACCTACCATACAAAACTTTTATCCCTGACTTTGGGATGACCTGCAGGCGTCAGGCCAAGTTCGGCGCAGGTAACGCCGTACCAGAACCGAACCGCCTCCAGATTCCACGAAATGGAATAACCGCCTTCGCTGATGCCGGCAAGGGGAATCAGGACGGAAAGCTCGCGGCAAAGCGCCGTTTTCGCCTTCGTCACGTCCACCTCCGCATCCGGATCGGGTATCAGACGCTGTTGACCGGCCAGAATCAGGTCCACCTCCGAAGCCCCGGCGTTAAACCTTGCAACCGTCCCGGTTATCCATTCCCTGTACGTCATTCCCGCCGGATCAGTGATTCCACGTCGAGCTGTCCGTCGACATCAAATAGGAGCGTGTCGAACCCAGCCATGCAGGGAAGGCATTCGCCAGCCCGACGGTGACTTCTTCGACCGGATCCTCGCTGCCGTACTTCTTGATCAGCGTGTGACCGTTCATGGCTTTGATGGACGCCGTCCCGCTCATATTCAGGTCTGCCGGACGCGTCCAGTACGTCTGACCGAGCAGCTTGCTTTCCGTGAACAGTACCACGCTGTTTGCAAACGGGTTGCCCGTCTCGCGTTGCCCGTCAGGAAGCTCCACGGTAATATCCTGATCAATCACCACTATCTGCAAACCGTTCAGATACGCCAGCCCGCGCAGCGCCGTATTCACCTGCTCAAGGCTCGGCGTGTACGAAATGCCCAGCGCGTTGCTCGCAAAGGAGGCGCACAGCTTGACGACCTCGTCCGTTTCCGCAAATACCGAGAACGTATCCAGATTCATAAACGCATACTTGAGTGAGATGGCGCCGCCCGGATTTGATTTCGCAAGTTTTATCACCTTTTTGAAGTCGCACGTGACGGGCTTTGCCGTAGCCGCGTTCCCCCAGTTCGACGAACCCGTCTGATAACCCGTCAGCCGGTCGCCAAGCTGGTAGTCCGCGTCAAACTCCGAAACAACGCTGCTGTTGTTGCTGTTGTCTATCTTGACCTTGCCCAGCGATATTTGACGCAGGGCAATCCATTCCAGACGATTGGCCACACCGTCCCAGCAGAACTTCGCATCCTCCGCCCACGCATCTACCAGCGCGCGCAGGTTCGGATTTTGAGCCGTCAGGGCTAACATCGTGTTATACTCGTTCAACTCGTTTTCATCCTTCGTCCGCTTGATGGCAATCTTAGGGATGTCCCCCTGGATGCGTACAATCGCCTCCCGCGTCTTTTTGCCGATGGTCGCCCCGCGGGCAACAATATCTCCCGCAATCCTCAACCCCGTCTGTGCCTCCAGCGCCTTCCACGAAAGCGAATAGTGCTCTTTCAGCGGAAAAAGCGTTGGATAGTAGTACGGTTTCAGGTCATACGTGTTGACTACCGCCTGCATGTCCTTCTCGGTGAGACCCACCATTAATGATTTCAACATAATTTACCCTCCTTTTTTTAGATAAATACAATACCCTTAAGTCTGGACTTTACCGCTTCGCCCGCAGCCGGAATGTTCGATTCCCGAACCTGGCCGATCGTCCAGGCGTTGACATACAGATTCGTCTGCTCCACGTCATAACTCTCGCCCACAAGGGCGACAGGCTCATGTTTAAGCGCCGAATCACTGCCGGCGGTGGCCGTCTTTGCCTGGTAAACGGCGTCGCCCGCAGCGCCCGCAACGCCCAGTGTCGCACCCACGGCAAGCGTGTCGGACGTCGCGCCGGAGGTGTCAACGGACGTAATGGCCGAAGCCTTTCCCCCCTCTGACAGCATGATTACGTCGCCCACCATGAAGTGATGACCTTTCAGCACCGGATAATTCGTATCCGATGCGGTCACGGCCGCTGCCAGAGTTGCCGTTTTCAGCACGTGATAAAGCCCGCCGGCATCCCTGCCGCCTATGGGTGTCCCCTCCAGCAGCCGTTTCCCCGACAGGTCGTTGACGGATACCGTTACGCCGTCGGGAATATCCGCGAGTTTGTGTGTAAAGGCGCGTATTACGCGCTCGTCTTTTTTTCTTTTGATTGTCAGCATGTCTGATTTTTTTCTAAAACATTAAATTTCCTTTCCCGTCAGCACCTTTTCACTTCCGGTCTTTTCTTTGATGTAGTTTTGTACTCCCGCGCTTACGCCGTCCGTGCCCGACGTTCCGAATATCGGCCGACCGATACCCGAAAGTTTCAGGTCGGACAGTTCCTGCGTGAACGCCTCCACATCCTTCCGGGTGTCGTTCAGATACCCGTTAAAACTGTCCTCATCCGGGAAGGTCATGCGGTCGAAGTCTTTCAAAACCTTGCCCCTGTATACCTCCGGAACGTCCGCCAGTTCCTTTTCGAGCACTTCGCGCCACCGCCTCCCGGCTATCGAACCCTCCAGCGCCGTTACCTTTTTCATGATGTCGCCCGCGGTCGCATGAACCGTATCAATAACAATCCTTTGAATGGCCTCCGCGTCCAGAGTGCCCTCCGGCAGTTTTGCCGGGGGTGATTCTTCCGGTTTGTCCGGTTTCTTCTCCGCGAAGTCGTACTTCTTTCGAAGGCCGTCTTCGTGCGTTTTGTTCGCTTTTGTGATTTCCGCGTCCACCTCCCTGCGCCAGTCGGTGACAAACCGGTTCACCTGTTCGGCGGAAAGGCCGTCCACTGCCGAGGCCGCCTCCTCTTCGGTATTAACCTGCAGGGCCAGCGCTCCGGCCAGATGATTAAGCCCGTCTTTGCGCACGCCCTGAAACTTCGCTTCAAGTAATGCCTGTATTTTCTCTTTCATCCCTATGAATTTAATTGAAACGCAACAAAAGTAGCGTATTGTAACTGAGCGCATGACGTGCAAGGCTAAAAGTTATTGTTTTTCTATCAACGTAAAAAACAGTTCCGTCCGGACGGAAGGCGCTGTGCAAAACGGCAAAATAATTTTTCCGGTTTATGAAAAGCCCCCGCCTGTGAGAGCGGGGGAGACAGTCCTGATGTCTCTTTTTTGCGTAAACTGTCAGAATTTTAAGCTCAACCGCGTGTGTCATACACGCAGTTGGATCGAATACCGAGCGTATTTTGCGGTTTTTTTTCCGGTCAATAACATACAAATAAATTACAGGATGACAATAAATCGCTGATATTCATATATATTTTCGCAGCCCGGTTATCTGATGTATTCCGTCGATAAACAGCCTCTCGAACAGGCTTTGGGAAATATACCCCCTGTCGGCGAACAGCTTTCCGAAGAGTTTTTCGTGAAATCTTTTGTTTTTCAACGGTTCACGGTCGTCCATGTTCGCCCTGGAAATCACAGAGTCAAGGATTTCTCCCCGATCATTGATGAGGATATGCAGCTTGAAGCCGAAAAACCATCCCACCGTACTTTTACCTTTGGATGCCAACCCTTTGAATGTCCTGTGG
>JAISMO010000145.1 GCA_031276675.1 Tannerella sp. | reverse complement strand
ATGTTTTGCAGGCGAGCCGGTGTTTGACGGCTGTACTTCGCAACGTATCCCTGTGGATAATGCCCTGCTGTTCTGTTGATTTTATTCCCCGTCCGGATGCTTTTCCCGATATTCGGGCGGCATGGCGGGCGGGTTGCCGTCGCGACCGGCATAGTAATGCGGGAGAACGAGTTCGATGCCCGCTTCCTGAAAGACATCGTGGATGTGCCGGTTCAGGTCGGAATAAATCGCCGGCAGGTTGTCGACCTCTTTCACACAGGCGTTGATCTGGTACAGGGGGTAGGAATCTTTCAGTTCCGTTTCAAGCACAAAGGGTTTCGGATCGCTCAATACGCAGGGTGTTTTCAGCGCCGCCTCGATCAGCAGCCGGCAGACTTGTTCCCTGGGGACGTTGAAGCCGAAGCCGACTTCGGTGTGGATAATCAGTCCGTAGATTCTTGCCGAGGAGCTGTGGTTGGTGATGTTGGAGGACATGACCTGCGAATTGGGGATGGTGACGATTTCGTTTTTGGGCGTCCGCAGGCGCGTCACGAAGGGGCTTTTTTCAATGACGTGCCCTTCGGTATGGTTGAGTTTGATGCGGTCTCCGGTCCGGAAGGGGCGCATGTATGTGATGACGAAACCGGCCAGAATGTTCCCGATGACGGTGGTCGAACCCAGCGACACCATCAGTCCGACAAAAACGGACATGCCTTTGAAGATGACGGAATTTGAATAGGGCAGGTAGTTGTAGATCACCGCAATCATGAAGGCGTAGAGCAGAAAGCGGATGATGTTGAACGTGGGTTGTGCCCAGTCCGGGAAAAATCCGTTGATTTTCAGTTTCTCGTGTTCGATTTCGCGGGCGATGTACCGAATGCCTCTGACCAGATAGTGGATGCACAGGAAGATCACGATGATCCGAAACAGGTTGGGGATGTAATGGATGATGGACCAGAAGATCATCCTCAGCGGTTCGAAGGCGTAGGAAAACAGCGTTTGCGCGAAGGACTGGGTCTGCGGGAAAATGGCAAACAGCATGGGTACGCTGAAAACGAGCTGCAGGAGTATCAAGGCCCATTTGAAACCTTTGGCCAGGAGCATCAGCGCCTTCTCCTGCCGGCGGATGTTCAGGATTTCATAGTCGCGGATGACGATCCTCGGCTTGAGTTTTTGCTGCTGTTTCAGCAGGATGATCTTCCGGCGCAGTTTCCGGAACAGGCAGCCGGTCAGGTAGATCAGTCCAGCCTGCAGGAGGATGATCAGCAGGAAGAGTCCCAGCCGCCTGAACCATTGCATCAGTCCGTATGTGCGTTTCAGTTCGTCGATTTTCCGGGATACGGGCAGGCGGTACCGCTCTGCCAGCCGGTCGCGCGTGGTATGTTCCCAGTAGGCATCCTGATCGGTGATGCTGCATATGATCTTTTCGCCATACATGAGGTCTGTGAGAAACATGCTGTTTTCGATGTGCAGCGAATCCCTGCCGAAGGTCAGGTCTTTTCCGATTTCGAGGATTTTCTCCTGTGCGTTTTCGGCCCGTCGCCGGGGCGTCATTCCGCCCTGCCGGGCATAGATGACGAACAGGGTGTCGTGATCCACCACCACAGGCACGGCCGGTGTGACGGCGCGCAACGAGTCGATCTGCCGCCGCTGTTCGGCCCTGCCGGTCCAGCCGGCCTCCTCCCCGACATGGCGTACACTGTCCAGTTCCGTGCGCAGCACGACTTCCCGCAGTTTCATTTCCCGTATCTGCCACATCAGCGCTTCCATCTGCAATGAATCGTTTTCCGCCTTCGAGCGCGTTGAATCCACCGGCAGCATGTCTGCCGGAAAAAAATCGTCCGCCGGCAACTGTGCCGCGACCGCGGCCGCCGTCCATATACCGGCGGCGAACAGCCACAGCCGCACCGTCCGCCGCCACGTTCCTTCTTTTCTTTCCGTCATGTTTCCGTCATTTTTTGTTATCAACCAAACAGGATGACAAAAATAATAATAAATCCGGTAACGGGCATCGTAAGAAGTTTTGTACTTTTGCGAACCGTATCAAAAGTTTGTTCAAATGAATACAAATAGACCCTTTCTGGTATTTTCGGGAACCTATTCCCGCTATCTGGCGGAAAAAATCTGCCTCAGCCTGAACTGTCCGCTGGGACAGATGAACGTGGAACGCTTTGCCGACGGCGAGTTTTCCGTTTCCTATGAAGAATCCATTCGCGGGCGGGACGTGTTTCTGGTACAGTCCACCTGCCCCCCTTCCGATAACCTGATGGAACTGTTGCTGATGGTGGATGCGGCCAAACGGGCTTCGGCACATTCGATCATCGCCGTGATTCCCTATTTCGGCTGGGCGCGTCAGGACAGGAAAGACAAGCCGCGTGTGTCTATCGGAGCCAAACTGATTGCCGACCTGCTGAGCGTGGCCGGACTGAACCGGCTCATCACAATGGATTTGCATGCCGATCAGATTCAGGGTTTCTTCAACGTGCCGGTAGACCATCTGTATGCTTCAACCGTTTTCCTGCCGTTTATCAAGTCGCGCTTTTCGCTCGACAATCTGATGGTGGCTACGCCGGACGTGGGCGGCAGCAAACGCGCCAGCAACTATTCCAAATACTTCCAGATACCGATGGTGATTTGTCACAAGTCGCGCACAAAAGCCAATGAAGTAGCCGACATGAAAATCATCGGCGACGTGAAGAACCGGGATATCGTCCTGGTGGACGATATTGTGGACACGGCCGGCACGATCACCAAAGCGGCCGACCTGATGATCCTCAACGGAGCAAAATCCGTCCGCGCCCTGGCCAGCCATGCCGTGATGTCCGATCCTGCCTCCCTGTGCGTCGACCAGTCCGCCCTGTCGGAAATCATCTTTACCGACTCCATTCCCTATACCAAAAAAAGCGAAAAGGTGACTGTGCTTTCGGTGGCCGAAATGTTTGCCGAAGCCATCCGCCGCGTATGCCACAACGAATCCATCAGTTCGCTTTATACGATGTAAAACACAGTGTTCGGGATTCGCAGGAGTTTTCGCCGGGAACGTATCACAGGCCCGCCAAAAGACAAAGCGCTTACAGCATCTTCCGTAAGCGCTTTGTCTTTAACCGGCGGTCACTCTTGGGCTTGAACCGGGGAAGCCGATGAGCGGCGCAAAGTCAGCCTCACGCCATATTCTTCTCTGCAAGGATAGAAAATCCCCTGTTTGTTTTGTTGGGGGATCAGAAATCAGAGGTAAAAATAATCGTCGTGTCCCTAAATAAACCAGCCACTTATAAGTCTGTTATAAGTGGCTGGCTGCTGATGTGGTCCCACTTGGGCTTGAACCAAGGACCCCCTGATTATGAGTCAGATGCTCTAACCGACTGAGCTATGGGACCGGATTACTATGGCATCGTATGAGTAATCGGACGCAAAGGTAATAAAAGAATGAAGACCGGACAAATCCGGCTGCTGGTTTCAGGTGGATGTTACGACCGGCAGGCATCATTCAACGGCGCAGCGCTTCCGAACTGCACGGCCGGATTTCCGAATCTTTAACCCAATAAAGTAAGGTTTCCGTTATGGAATCGGTCGCTATCGGACATCTATCCGGCAAATGAACAATCAGTCACTTTTTAAAACAAATGAATTATGAAACGAATGAGTTTATTATGTGCCAGCTTGCTTGTGGCGCTTCTTCCGCCGTCTGTTCAGGCTGCCCGGATACCTGAAATGAAAGTGGTCGGCGAGGCCTCCGCCGTGACGCTTCAACGGATGGAGATTGAGGTTGAAATCTTCGGAAATGTGGCCGTGACGACCATGACCCTGGCGTTTCACAACCACAGCGCCCGGATACTGGAAGGCGAACTGACTTTTCCATTGCCCGAAAACGCCACCGTAAGCCGTTATGCCATCGACATCAGCGGAAAAATGCGCGAGGCGGTGCCGGTAAACAAAGCCAGGGCCACCGAAGTATTTGAAAGCGTTGAACACCGCCAGGTCGATCCCGGTCTGCTGGAACGGGTAGAAGGCAACCATTTCCGGACGCGCGTCTATCCGCTGCCTGTCAACGGCGAACGCACCGTCCGGATTGCGTATGAAGAAACACTGCCCGTGGTCCGCGGCCAGTCCATGCAATATCATTTGCCGCTGGACGCGCCGCAGGCGATTCCGGTTTTTTCGCTCCGCGTGAAAGTTTATCAGTCCATGCAGCGACCGCAATGGATCGAACAGCCGGACAGCAGCCTCGCCTTCACCGAAGACCACCGGATCTACGAGGCCTCGATGCAAAAAACCGCTTTCCGCCCTTCACGTTCGCTGACCCTCCGTCTGCCGAAAAGCCTGGAGGCGCCCGAAACGGTCATGCAAAAGAACCGCGACGGATCCTGTTATTTCCTTATCCATGCCCTCCTGCCGGGCAGCAGCCGCCCGAAAACGTGGAGCGACCGCATCGGGATTATCTGGGACAACTCGCTGAGCGGCCTGCAGCGCGACCACACGAAAGAATGGGAATTGCTGGACAGGATCATCGCTCAAAAACAGCATCTGAGCGTTGAGGTCGGGCTGCTGAACATTCGTTTCGGCAAGACCCGGACGTTTACCGTCCGGAACGGGGACTGGGCGGAATTGAAATCCTATCTGCAGCAGGTTGTTTACGATGGAGGGACGGACTTCAGCCAGCTTCGGACTGACGGATTTTCGGCCGATGAATACCTGCTTTTCTCCGACGGGCTGTCGACCTTCGGACCGCACACGGTCGCGATTCACCGGCCGGTACACTGCATCACCTCATCCTCCGGGGCCGACTTCAGCAGCCTGAAAGCCCTCTGCAAGCAGACCGGCGGCAAGTTTGTCAACCTGGCCGGCATCCCGGCAGAAGAGGCCTTCCGGCAACTGAGCCGGCATGAGCTGCGTTTCCTGGGGATCGAAGAAAAAGAACTTGTCTCGGAAGTCTGTCCCTCCGGGCCGGTGGAGACGGATGGCCAGCTTTCCGTGGCCGGCATTGTACGGGCCGCTTCGAGCGAGCTGACCCTGCTGTTCGGATACGGCGAAAAACCGGAACTGCGGCGCAAGGTGCATCTTCAGCATACGGCGAACGACCTGAACGTTAGCCGCGTGTGGGCACAGAAAAAGATTGCGGAGATGGACGTGCACTACGAACAGAACCGGGAGGAAATCGAGCGGGTGGGCAAACAGTTCGGCCTCGTCACGCGGCATACCAGCCTGCTGGTGCTGGAAAGCGCGGACGATTATGTCCGCTACGGAATCACGCCGCCGGCCGAACTGCGTGCTGCCTGTGACCGCCTGGTCAAGAGCCGGCGCGTGCAGCAGGAAAACCGCGTAAACGATCTGCTGCAACGGGCGGTTGACTGTGTCAGCGACTTGAAAAAGTGGTGGGCCACGGACTTTGATACGGAAAAGCCCTATCCCGTGCCGGAGGAGGAAATCATTGAGGAGATGTCCGACGTGGTAGCGGAGGAGGAGGAAGTGATCGTGGTGGGGTACGCTGTGGCCGGGGAGCATAAAGAGGAATCCGTGGCAGCAAGGGAAAGAGCGGCTCCCGCGTCGCCGCGGGCACGCGCCGCGCAGGATGCCGGACAGGCAGAAAAACAGGCGCCGCCGGCCGTGATCCGCCTTGCGAACATCCGCAGCAGCAGCGCCGCCATGCAGCAAATCGCCGCGGCTGCCGATCCCTATGCCACCTATCTTTCGCTGCGCGGGAAGTATCTCGAAACGCCGGCCTTTTTTCTGGACGTCTCCCGCTTTTTCTTCGAAAAGCAGCAGCGCGAAACGGGGCTGCTGATAGCAAGCAGTCTGGCCGATCTGGAACTGGAAAATGCCGAACTGTTCAAGACGCTGGCCTATCGGTTGAAGGAATACGGCGAATATGCGGCGGAACTGTTTATCACACAAAAAATCAGGGAATGGCGACCGATGGACCCGCAAAGCCACCGCGACTTTGCACTGGCCTTGCAGGACAACGGGCGCTATCGCGAAGCGCTGGATTGCCTGTACGGTGTGCTGAACGCCTCTTATTCGCCCGAGGCGGCCGGACGCGACCACGGCATTGAAGAAACGCTGGTCTGTGAAATCAACAACCTGATCTCGCGTCACCGCAGCAAGCTGAAACTCGACGGGATAAATAAGCGTCTGATAGCCGATCTGCCGGTAGACATTCGCGTCGTGATCAACTGGAACCGGAATGATACCGACATCGACCTGTGGGTCATTGATCCCAACGGCGAAAAATGTTTTTACGGACACAGCCAAACACGCATCGGCGGACGTCTCAGCAACGATTTCACACAGGGCTACGGCCCCGAACAGTTTCTGCTGAAGAAGGCCCTCAAGGGTACCTATCAGCTGAAGACTCACTTTTTTGGCGAACGGCAACTGACCCTCTCCGGCCCGACCACGATCATGGGTGAAATCTACCTCTACTACAGCGACGGGCGGCAGGAACGCAAGGTGATTACCTTGCAGGATGACGGCAATGCGGCGGAAAAGGAGGAAGTCCTGATCGGCGAATTTGTTTTCTCCGGCGAGAATTGATAAACGCGGAGCTGCATCCTGTCCGACAGGCATAAAAAATTTTCCCGTCGCACAGCAGTTGGCCATTCGAAATTTTCACGTAATTTTGGGACGGCAATTCAAACGGATGAATCACGGAAAACAGATTACTAATTTTAAATATATCACATTATGCTGGATTATGTACTGGAAGAAAATTTTCTCACGGACGCGCCCGACGATTTCAGGGCGCAGGTAGTGAATGTAAAGTCGCATACGCAAAGCGACATTGTGGACCGCATCCTGCGTATCGGCGCGGGACTGACACGCTCGGACGTTGTGAGCGTGCTGGAAGCCGAAAAGCAGGTAATTTGCGAGATGGTGGAGGAAGGCGACGCGGTGACCACCGAACTGTTCAACGCCTTTCCGAGTATGCAGGGGGTATATACAAGCGTCACGGACAGCTTCGACCCCTCGCGCCACCATGTCAGGGTCAATCTGCACACGGGTACGGCGCTGCGGGATGCCGCCACGCGCATCAAACCCAAAAAAGTGTCCGGCGGCATTGCCACCATCACCATCATGGCGGTGACGGACGTGAAGACCGGCAGTATCAACCACCTGATTACGCCCAACCGCAACCTGCGCATCACGGGGCAGAAGCTCAAGCTGGCAGGCGAACAGGCGGGCGTGTACTTCATCAACCAGGCGAGCGGCTCGCGCACGCAGGTTGACCCGTCGGACGTCGCGCTCAACCATCCGGTCGAGCTGCTTGTGGTCACTCCCCAACTGCCCCCGGGGGAGTACAAACTGGAGGTGATCACGCAGTACAGCGGCGCCGCCAAACCGCTGAAGACGCCGCATTCGGTCGTCTTCGACAAGATACTCACCGTCGGACAGGGCACATGATGCAGTATGTGCTTGGAGAACATAACCTTATGGGCCACCCTGAAGCCATGTCTTCAGGGTGGCTGAAGCCATAGTTTCAGGGGGTCTGAAACTGCATTTCAACCCGTAACTTCATACGAATAAGCTTATTAAATCCTTCTTTTATCATCGTGAAAGCAGCCGAAAGACGGCATTTCAACCGGTCAGCCGGCGAAAGACACGGCCTGTTCCCCGAGCCGGTTTTTATTCCGCTGCAATGTCTCCTTTATTTTCACGGCGTTCGTTTTTGCTGGCCGGCATGTTATTCCCGTCCGCTCGCGGTCTGATCGAACAAAAATGCGTACTTTTGCGCGGCAAACAGGTACGCATTTGCGGTTCGCCGCATCAGACCATACAATAAATAAAAAAAAATGAGCGTCATTGATTTGATAAGCGCAAGCAGGCGGACGGTATTTTCTTTCGAGATTCTGCCGCCGCTGAAAGGAAACCATATTCAAAAGGTATACGATGTCATTGACCGGTTGCGGGAATTTGACCCGAAATACATCAACATCACCTCCCATCACAGCGAGTACGTCGAAAAACCGCAGCCGGACGGAAGCATCCGCAAGGTGGCCGTGCGCAGGCGGCCGGGATCGGTAGCCATTGCCGCAGCCATCCGTAACCGCTATGGCATCACGGCCGTACCGCATATCATCTGCACGGGATTTACCTGTGAAGAAACGGAATATGCACTGATTGACCTGCACTATCTGGGGGTCTGTGACCTGTTGCTCCTGCGCGGCGACATCAAAAACATGGCAGCCGAAATCCCGCCCGGCCAGGCCCATGCCCATGCAACCGACCTGCAGCGGCAGGTCAACCGCTTCAATCAGGGGATTGCACTGGACGACACCCGTTTTGAGCAGCCGGAAACGCCCTTTTCCTACGGCATGGCCTGTTATCCGGAAAAACACGAAGAGGCGCCCAACATGGAATCGGATATATATTATGCGAAGGAAAAGGTGAAAAACGGCGCCGGCTATCTGGTTACACAGATGTTTTTCGACAATGCCAGATACTATGCCTTTGTCGAGCGTCTGCGTGCCGAAGGCGTCACCGTGCCGGTGATTCCGGGCATCAAGCCGGTGGTACTTGCCAATCAGCTGACGGTGTTGCCGAAGGTCTTCCGTTCCGACATTCCGGAAGCGCTGGCGGCGGAACTGCGCAAGTGCCGGAACGACGAGCAGGCGAAGGCGGTTGGCGTGGAATGGGGCATCCTGCAATGCAGGGATTTGATGGCACACGGCGTTCCCGGTCTGCACTTTTACACCTTCATGGCCTCCGACAGCGTTCGTCAAATAGCTGCGGAAATTTATTAAAACAGCATGTATTTCAAGCACATCATCGGACAGGACGAACTGAAACGGCAGCTGATCCGGTCGGCACGCGAGGGAACGGTGCCACATGCGCGGCTCTTTTGCGGCAAAGCCGGAACGGGAGCCTTTCCCCTGGCTCTGGCCTACGCCCGCTACCTGAACTGTACCGGACGTTCGGAAACGGACGCCTGCGGAAGCTGTCCTTCCTGCCTCAAATACGACGGGCTGATACATCCCGACCTCCATTTCATCTTTCCGATCGTTGCCGTCAAGGAACGGAAAAAACAGATCTGCGACGATTACCTGCCGGAGTGGCGCAGTTTCCTGGCCACTCACACCTATTTCGACCTGAATCAGTGGCTGGGCCACATGGATGCGCTGAACAAACAGGCGCTCATCTATGCGAAGGAAAGTGACAACATCCTCCACAAGCTCAGTCTGCGCATCTGCGAAGCGGCCTGGCGCGTGCTGCTGATCTGGATGCCGGAACGGATGCACCTGACCTGCGCCAACAAACTGCTGAAAATGATCGAAGAACCGCCGCGAAACACGCTGATTTTTATGGTATCGGAAGCGCCTGACCGGATACTGGGCACCGTGCTGTCGCGTGCCCAGCGGATGAACGTCGGCCCCATTGCGGCGGAGGCGCTGGCCAAGACGCTTGAGGCGCCGCCTCACGACCTGTCGCCGGAAGAAGCCGGACGGCAGGCCCGCCTCTCGCACGGCGACTGTCTCCGGATGATGGAAAATATCCGCATCAGCGAGGAAAACGAATTTTTTCTGCAACAGTTCATTCGCATCATGCGTAATTCATGGACGAAAAACGTGAAGGAAATGAAAGTCTTTGCAGAGGAGATGGCCGGAATCGGACGGGAAAGGCAGAGGAATTTCCTCGCCTGCTGCCAGCGGCTGATTCGCGAGAATTTCGTGTCCCGTTTCCACATCGACGGGATCAACTACATGAGTCCGGCCGAACAGGCCTTTTCCGTACGCTTTGCGGCCTATGTAAACGAACGGAATGTGTTTGATTTTATCAGGGTACTCTCCGATGCCGATCGACACATCCTGCAGAACGGCCAGGCCAAAATGATCTTTTTCGATCTGGCGCTCCAAATCGCTGTTTTGCTGAAAAGATAACGCCCCGTGAAGTTTCTCCGCACAGGCCTGTGCTTCCTCCTCCTCCCGGTAATGTCCGCCATACAGACAGGCTGCGGCCCGAACGGGCAAAACGCAACGGCGACAGATGTGCACATCCGGCGTTTTGACAGGGAGGTATACCGGCTGCTCCTGACAGACACACCGGCGTTGCAGCGGCAGATCGCAGCCGATTATGCACCCTTGCTGGAGGTCATCGGAAAGAGCCTCTTCGGAACGGACGGCGCGCAGACGCCCGCCGTGTTTGACCGTCTGCTCGATTATTACGCCGAGCCGACGCTGAAACAGCTTTACCGGGATGCGCTGAAACAGTATGAAGACGTGGAAACCATCGAAAACGAACTGGAGAACGGTTTCCGCTACCTGCAAAGCCGCTTTCCGGGAATGCAGCTGCCGGCTGTCTACATGCACGTGTCCGGCCTGCGGCAGAATGTCATTGTGGCCGACAGCCTGCTCTCCCTTTCGATCGACAAATACCTCGGCGCCGACTATCCGCTCTACCGGGATTTCTTCTCCCCCGTCCGGCTTCGCCGGATGGAGCGGGCTTACGTCGTCCCCGATTACCTGACGGCCTGGCTGATGTCGGAATATCCGTTCAAGGGCGACGAACGGATCCTGCTGGACCGCATGATTTACGAAGGAAAAATCAAATACATCCTTCACCGGGCCTGTCCGCAGTTTGCCCCGGACCGGTGGATGGGATACACGCCGGAGGAATACCGGTGGTGCAGGCAAAACGAAAAAACGCTCTGGCTCCTGATGATCGAACGCAAACACCTGTACACACCCCACGCGCCAACTACCGCCAGGTATTTTTCCGACGCGCCCTCGACCTTTGTCGACGACCGGGCGCCGGGCAACCTCGGCGTATGGATCGGCTGGCAAATCGTAACGCAATATATGAACAAAACGCATGTCTTGCCGGAAAACCTGATGAATGACGGGGATTACCGGGAGATGCTGCGAAAATCGAAATACAAACCCTGATGATGACAAAAATTCAAAACAGAATGAAGCTGATCAATGCCTCTCTGCTGGACGAAACGACCGCCCGGGCAAAAAATTCGCCGCGCCTGCGGATGAACTGCAATTTCCACGAAGATCCGAACGATCCCGTCAACCGCCTGCTGAACGCGATGGAACCGGGCACATACCTGCGCCCGCACAGACACTGCCGTCCGGACAAACACGAAATCTTCCTGCTGCTGCGGGGCAAGGTCGCGCTGTTTCTTTTTGACGGAGAGGGACACATTACGGACGTGGTGATGCTTGATCCGCAACGCGGCTGCTACGGCGGAGAAATCCCTGCCGGCGTATGGCATGGTCTGCTGGTGCTGGAAACGGGCACGGTGCTCTATGAAGTCAAGCAAGGCCCGTTTGCGCCGCTGACGCCGGACAATCTGGCGCCCTGGTCGCCGCCGGTTGAAGACGCCGAAGCCGTGCGCAAATACATGGACGATTTATACAAACACCTGCCGTGAACTGTCGGCAAGCGACAGGCGCCTGGTTGTCTGCAAACCGTTATGAACGCATGGACTGGAAGGCCGTACTGTTTGACATGGACGGCGTGTTATACGACTCCATGCCCAGTCATGCGGAGGCATGGGCGGCCGTCATGGCGAAACACGGCTATCGTTTTTCGCGGGAAGACGCCTACCTGAACGAAGGGCGAACGGGCGCCGCCACCATCCGGCTGGTTTGCGAACGGGAAGGCATTTCCCTTTCCGAACGGGAGATAGAGGCCCTCTACGATGAAAAAATGACTTACTTCCGTTCATTGCCCGCACCCGGAGCAATACCGGGAGTGTATGATCTGTTGAAGAAAGTGACGGAAGCCGGTCTCGAAATCATGGTCGTGACCGGCTCGGGGCACGCCGACCTGACGGACCGGCTGAACCGGACTTTCCCGGGCATCGCCTTCCGCCGCGACCGGATGATCACGGCCTTCGACGTGACACACGGCAAACCGCACCCGGAACCTTACCTGATGGCGCTGGACTGGGGAGGATGGCGTCCATGGGAGGCGATTGCCGTGGAAAATGCGCCGCTGGGTATTGCCAGCGCCCTGGCCGCCGGGCTGTTTACCATTGCCGTCAATACAGGCCCTCTGCCCGATGCCTGCCTGCTGGAAGCTGGCGCTCACCTGCTTTTCCACACGATGGCAGAACTGGCCGGCTACCGGGAAGAACTCGCAGCCGGCTTTCTGTCTGTGAAAACGCCAAACGCCGGGAGCGCTCAGAGATAGCGACGTGATGTGGCAGGTATGTTGATATCCGTTGAAATGACAGGCAATGAGGGTGGAAATCATGCTTTCCGGGAAGATAACTGTCGGGCAAGAACAGGCGGTGCGCCCGAAAATCTTGCCACTTTGAGAAAACTCGCCCTGCAAATCATCAGCGAACAGCAGGACAAACTAAGCATGAAGAAAAGAAGACTCAGGGCTGATTACGATACGGAGTATCTGAAAAGGTTGATTACGTAATTTCGTGCGTTTGCCCTGATGTAGAACCTTTGTCTGCTTCCGTATCGAACAGTTTTTTAAATTCGAAACCGGTGTAGGGATTCATGTATTTATCCGTTGTTGTCATCGTGCGTTTTTTTACAGGGACTGATTTCCACTGTTTTCCAGGATGGCGGCAACTTCCTCCACCGGGAGTCCCGTTATCCCGGCAATCGCTTCCCTTGACAGGCCCTGCCGGGCGCAGCGGAGCGCTATTTCTGCTTTTTATTCCAGACGTCCCTTCGTCAAACCTATTGCTTCACCTTCTTTTCGTCCTTCTTCCCGTCCCATCGCTTTGCCCTTTATTAAACCGATTGCTTCACCTTCCTCCCGTCCCTTTTCCCATCCTTCTTCCTTGGCGGTATCAATTGTGTTCTTCAGATCGCGGTAGTGTTTCAGACTTTCTTCGTAGGCAGAGGCCTCGTCCGGCGTGAAACAGGCAATCTCCGCGATGCGGAACAGACGCCTGAATACCCGTTCGCGCAGCTTCTCCGGACGCTGCTCCAGCGCCGACAGGTGCTTGATGGCGTACAGCCACTTGTCGAAATGCGTCTCCAACTCCCGCTCCGTCTTGCGGAACTTCGGCATCTCCAGATAGATGAACGTCAGTTTGTCATAGAATACCTTTCTGCGGTTGATTTCCATCAGCTTCACTTCATGATGGAAGTATTCGCCGTCTTCCCGGTTTTCTTCGAATACAAAATCCAGTATGCCGACAAAATAGACGCT
>JAISMO010000129.1 GCA_031276675.1 Tannerella sp. | reverse complement strand
CAAACGTACAAAAAAACTCCGAGAAACCGGATGGAATCGAAGGAACAGAAGGGACCACGGGATGAAGGGAAAGGAACCGGCAAGTCGCTGTAGCAGACAGCAGGATAAAAAAAATCCGGTTAAAGCCCGTACAGGTCGCCGAAGCACACCGTTTCGCACGGGCTTTAGCCCAATTCCTCTTTATTGCCGTTGATTTTAATCAACGGGGAGATGGCAGCACGCTGTTCCGCACGGGCTTTAGCCCAATTCCTCTTTATTGCCGTTGATTTTAATCAACGGGAGATGGCAGCACGCTGTTTCGCACGGGCTTTAGCTCCATTCCCCTTGATGACATCGGAGTGCGCACATTAGTATGAGGAGTCCGTAGCCTGTTTTTTCTGACTCCTCAAAAAAGAATGTAGCTTCCGCGCAGAAAAAAAGTCCGAAAAGTTTCATGATCTGAAGAAAAGTCTTACCTTTGCACGCCGATTATTATCAGTAAGTTTTAAATAATTAGTTTTTAGCCCGTTGGTTTGCCCCGATGTCCGGGTAACTGATGGCGGCGAAACATTTCAGTATTAATTAAAAAATAGTTTATAGCAGTGGATACTTTAAGTTATAAGACCATTTCTGCAAACAAGGCAACTGTAAACAAAGAGTGGGTGGTTGTAGATGCAACCGGCCAGGTGTTGGGACGTATCTGCTCGAAAGTAGCCAAACTTTTGCGCGGTAAATATAAACCCAATTTCACTCCGCATGTTGATTGTGGTGATAATGTGATTGTTATCAATGCAGACAAAGCCGTTCTGACAGGAAACAAGTGGAACGGCCGTATTTATTTACGATATACCGGTTATCCCGGCGGACAGCGCGAGTACACTCCGGCCATATTGAAGGCGAAAGGGGAAGACCGTCTGTTCAGGAAAGTAGTCAAGGGCATGTTGCCTAAAAACCGCCTGGGAGACAAGTTGCTTAACAACTTGCATGTATATGCGGGCAGCGAGCACAGGCACGCGGCTCAAACACCCAAAGAGGTAGATATCAACTTACTTAAATAATTATATGGAAGTAATAAATGCAATAGGACGGCGTAAGGCAGCCGTGGCTCGCGTCTACGTCAGCGAAGGAAACGGTAAGATTACGATCAACCGGCGCGAATTGTCGGACTATTTTCCCTCTTCAATCCTGCAGTTTGTAGTGAAACAGCCTCTCTCCACCTTGAATGTGGCTGAGCAATACGACATCAAGGTAAACCTTTTTGGCGGCGGTTTCAAGGGGCAGTCGGAAGCGGCCCGGCTGGCGATTACACGTGCCTTGGTCAAAATCAATCCGGAATCGAAATCCGTTTTGAAAGCGGAAGGATTTGTCACGCGCGACCCGCGTGCCGTGGAACGCAAAAAACCGGGAAGGCCCAAGGCTCGCAAGAGATTCCAGTTCAGCAAACGTTGATGTGGTTTGCAAGTTTTGTGCAAGTCAGAAGCGTTTAGTATCTAAATTGTCCGGATTTTTCCATCAAACCATCTACATTCCTGTGATGAGGAGGAAGACTACCGGA
This sequence comes from Tannerella sp., assembly GCA_031276675.1. Classification (GTDB taxonomy): domain Bacteria; phylum Bacteroidota; class Bacteroidia; order Bacteroidales; family Tannerellaceae; genus Tannerella. The sequence goes on along the minus strand of JAISMO010000129.1, from coordinate 22,789 downwards.
CGGTTGATTGTAAAACAGAATGTAAACGATTAAAAAAACAGAGAAATGTCAAGAGTTAGTTTTGAACAGTTATTGGAAGCAGGTGTTCATTTTGGACACTTAAAAAGAAAATGGAATCCGGCCATGGCTCCCTACATCTTTATGGAGCGCAACGGGATTCATGTCATTGATTTACATAAAACGGTTGTTAAAATAGACGAGGCTGCGGAAGCCCTGAAGAACTTGGCCAGGACAGGCAGGAAAGTTCTTTTCGTCGCAACAAAAAAACAGGCAAAGCAAATCGTAGCCGACAAGGTGACTGCCATTGACATGCCGTATGTGATTGAACGCTGGCCGGGTGGCATGTTGACAAATTTCCCGACTATCCGCAAGGCGGTGAAGAAAATGTCCTCTATTGACAAGATGAGCAAGGACGGGACATTCAACAACCTTTCCAAACGGGAAAAACTCCAGATTACACGTCAGCGTGCGAAACTGGAAAAGACACTGGGTTCGATTGCCGACATGAACCGTCTGCCGGCAGCGCTGTTCGTGGTCGACGTGATGAATGAACACATTGCTGTGCGTGAAGCCAAACGGTTGGGTATTCCCGTGTTCGCCGTGGTAGATACTAATTCCGATCCGACGGATATTGATTTCGTGATTCCGGCTAACGACGATGCGACCAAATCGCTTGAGTTGATCATGACCGTCATATGCGAAGCCATGAACGAAGGCCTTCAGGAAGGCAAGGCGATCGCCAAAGAGAGCGAGGCTGCGGAAGAAAGCGAAGAAACACCCAGAAGAGAGCGTCGAACAAAGTCTTTCGCCAAAAAGGGACGTGTCCACAAGGAAGATGATGAAGCCATAAATGCGGCTGTGATTTCACGGGTGGCGAAGGACTTGGGTGAAGATGAAGAAGATTAAATATTAAAAAAGAAAAGATATGGCAGTAACAATGGCTGATATAGCCCATTTGCGTAAAATGAGCGGCGCCGGAATGATGGATTGCAAGAAAGCGCTGGAAGAAGCCGAGAACGATTTTGAGAAAGCAATGGAAATCATTCGTAAAAAAGGTCAGGCAGTGGCCGCAAAACGTTCGGATCGCGAAGCGTCCGAAGGTTGCGTGCTGGCCGCGCATGACGGAGCATTTGCGGCAATTGTCGCATTAAAGTGTGAAACCGATTTCGTGGCAAAGAACGCAGATTTTATTGCATTGACGAAAACCATTCTGGATGTTGCCATGGCGCAAAAACCGGCGTCGCTGGCTGACTTGCTGGCCACGCCGCTGAGCGATGGACGTCCCGTTGAAAACCATGTGGTCGACCGGATTGGTATCACGGGCGAAAAGATGGAATTGGGCTTCTTTGAGTATGTGACAGGCGCTTCTACCATTTCCTACATCCATCCGGGAAATAAACTGGCGACGATCGTTGCCTTTAACCGGGAACTTGAATATCAGGTGGCGCGTGACATAGCCATGCAAGTGGCCGCCATGAATCCGGTGGCTGTGAGGCCGTCCGAAGTCTCGCAAAAGGTGATTGACACCGAGTTGGAAATTGCGCGTGACAAGGCGCGTCAGAGCGGTAAACCGGAGAACCTGATCGAACGTATCGCAGAAGGCTCATTGCAGAAATTTTACAAGGAGAGTACGTTATTGCAGCAAGACTTTGTGAAGGATTCGAAACTTACGGTTGAACAATATTTGCAGCAACAGGACAAAGCGCTTACCACGACTGTGTTTAAGCGTGTGACGTTGAATTTGGAATAAAAACAAGTGTTCACTTGTTCAGAGAAAAAAGCCTGCCGAAGAACTGTTCCGGCAGGCTTTTTTTTGAAGCAATGTTCTGTCTCCGTTGCCGATGCGATCCGTATACCGCAGGTTTTGCGATACGATCGCTGCCGGCTTTCATAACGAGAAAAGCAACCACTCCCAAAGGAGACAGTTGCTTTTTTTGAAATGAAACTTTAGAGCAGTCTTCTTATTCTGCTTTTTCTTTTTTCTCTCCGTCTATCGGGCATGCTTCGGTTTCAGTTTCGGCAGTGGCGACTCCATTGTTCGTTTCCGTTTCTTCTACTTTTACGGCTTCCTCCGATACGACAGTTTCCACGTCCTGCATCTTTTTGATTTCTTCCTCCGGTACATCAGTTTTTGTCTCGTTGGAAGTCTGTGCAGATTCTGCGGCAAGCGAGCCGGTTACGGTCGATTTCCTGCGCGAACGTCTTGTCTTCGTCACCGTCTTCTTCGACGTCGTTTTCAACATGTTTTCATTGAAATCCACCAATTCGATAAAACACATGGCTGCATTGTCACCCAGACGACTTCCCGTTTTGATAATGCGGGTATATCCTCCCGGACGGTCACCAATCTTTTCTGCTACGGTTCCAAAAAGTTCCTTTACTGCATATTTGTCCTGCAAGGAAGCAAAGACAATACGGCGCAAATGCAATGTATTCGGCCCCGGTTTCGATTTCGTAATCAGGGGTTCCACATATTTGCGCAAAGCTTTGGCTTTTGGCGTGGTTGTAAAAATGCGTTTGTGTTTAATCAATGAAGCCGCCATGTTTGCGAGCATGGCTTCCCGATGCGCTTTCGTGCGGCTCAGATGATTGATTTTCTTGTTATGTCTCATCGTTAATTCAGTCTTTATCTAATTTATATTTCGTAATATCCATCCCAAACGAAAGGTTCAGGGTATCCAGCAATTCGTCCAGCTCGGTCAGTGACTTCTTTCCGAAATTGCGGAACTTCAACAAATCATTCTTGTTGAATCTCACCAAATCACCTACCGTTTCAACGTCAGCCGCCTTCAGGCAATTCAGTGCACGTACGGAAAGATTCATTTCCGACAGCTTACTCTTGAGCAATTGACGCATGTGCAGTACATCTTCATCAAATTCCTCTTCGCCTTCGATATCAACGGTTTCTACCGCAATTTTCTCGTCAGAGAAGAGCATGAAATGATAAATCAAAATTTTTGCTGCCTCTTTCAGGGCTTCTTTCGGGTGAATAGAACCATCGGTCTGGATTTCAAGTATCAATTTCTCATAGTCCGTCTTTTGCTCCACACGGAAATTCTCAACGGAATATTTTACATTGCGTATCGGTGTGTAAATGGAATCAATAGGAATGACATTCACATCCGTATTCGCGGGGTCTGCGTTTTCTTCGGCCGGCACGTAACCGCGCCCCCGGTTAATCGTCAGTTCCATCCGGAATGATACTTTCGGATCCAGGTGACAAATCTCCAGGTCGGAATTTAATATCTCGAAACCGACGAGCTGTTTTCCTATATCGCCTGCCTTGAGGACCTCGACACCGGATACTGTCATATTTACTTTTTCGATTTCCTCATCATCAATCGTCCGCTTAAAACGTACCTGTTTCAGATTCAGGATGATATTGGTAACGTCTTCCCGTACGCCCGGAATGGTAGCAAATTCATGGTTTACACCTTCGATTTTTATCGACGAAAAGGCATATCCTTCTAAGGAAGACAAAAGGATACGACGCAGGGGATTACCGATGGTGTGTCCGTAACCGGGTTCCAATGGGCGAAATTCAAATTTCCCATGAAAATGGTTCGTTTCCATCATCAAGACTTTATCCGGCTTTTGAAATGCTAATATCGCCATACCTGTTATTATTTAGAGTATAATTCTACAATTAACTGTTCTTTGATTTCTTCCGGAATATCCGTCCGTTCAGGCAGATGGAGTAATTTTCCGGCCAAGGCGCTTTGTTCCCATTCAATCCAGGAATATTTGCTGTGATTGAAACCAGCCAAGGCATCGGCGATGACTTCCAGCGATTTGGATTTTTCTCTTATACCGACGATTTGTCCCGGTTTGACGGAACACGAAGGAATGTTGACGATCTTCCCGTCGAGCACTACATGACGGTGCGAGACCAATTGACGGGCTGCTGCGCGCGTGGGGGCCAGTCCGAGGCGAAAAACGACGTTGTCCAGACGGCTTTCCAGCAATTGGAGCAGCACTTCACCGGTAATTCCTTTTGAACGGGAAGCTTTGTCGAACATCTTTCTAAACTGTTTTTCCAACACGCCATACGTGTATTTTGCTTTCTGTTTTTCCCGCAACTGAATACCGTACTCCGAGGTTTTCCGTTTCCGGCTGTTGCCATGTTGCCCCGGAGGATAATTCTTCTTCGACAGTACTTTATCAGCGCCGAATATCGGTTCTCCGAACTTGCGGGCGATTTTTGTTCTTGGGCCTGTATATCTTGCCATTTTTGTTTATTTTTTTACGTTCAATCAAATCTTCGAACCATGCAGCCGCGATTGCAAGAGGATGAAAAAGCAATCTTATCCATGAATTCTCCGGATTCCTATCATTTATTAATTACACTCTTCTTTTCTTGGGAGGACGGCAGCCGTTGTGGGGTAACGGAGTGACGTCAATGATTTCGGTCACTTCGATGCCTTTGCTGTGAATCGTACGAATTGCAGATTCGCGCCCGTTGCCCGGCCCCTTGATATACACTTTTACTTTACGCAAGCCTAAGTCGTAAGCCACTTTTGCACAATCCTCCGCAGCTTTCTGGGCGGCGTAAGGGGTGTTCTTCTTTGAACTGCGGAAACCCATTTTACCTGCCGACGACCAGCTGATGACCTGTCCGTCACTGTTGGCCAGCGAGATAATGATGTTGTTGAAAGAAGAATGAATATGGGCTTGGCCGTAGGCATCCACCTTTACTTTTCTTTTTTTTGCTGCGACTGTTTTTTTTGCCATGTCAATTTACTTATTTAGTAGCTTTTTTCTTGTTTGCAACTGTTTTTTTCTTCCCCTTGCGTGTACGGGCATTGTTTTTGGTACTTTGCCCTCTCAACGGCAAGCCGATACGGTGACGCACACCGCGATAGCAACCGATGTCCATCAGGCGTTTGATATTCAACTGAATTTCCGAACGGAGATCACCTTCCACCTTGTATTCGTTGCCGATTACTTCGCGGATGCGAGCAGCCTGATCGTCTGTCCAGTCCTTGACCTTGATGTCACGGTCAACGCCTGCTTTTGCCAAAATCGAGTTCGAAGCGCTGCGACCAATTCCAAAGACATAGGTCAATGCGATTTCACCTCTCTTGTTCTGTGGTAAGTCCACACCAACTATTCTTATCGCCATAGTATATGATTATTATTTATTATTGTTCAACCAATTGCAAATCACCCCTGACGAACCTTGAACTTGGGGTTCTTTTTGTTTATTACGTATAAACGTCCTTTACGCCTCACAATTTTACATTCGGGTGTCCGTTTCTTCAAAGATGCTCTTACTTTCATCGTTCTATCATTTATTATTATTATTCCTTTTTACTTGTATCTAAACGCAATTCTACCTTTGGACAAATCGTATGGCGACATCTCCACCCGCACTTTGTCACCGGGCAGAATTTTGATGTAATGCATGCGCATTTTTCCAGATATATGCGCCGTAATTTCATGTCCGTTTTCCAACTCCACACGAAACATTGCATTGGACAATGCATCCACTATCACGCCATCTTGTTCTATTGCAGCTTGTTTAGCCATATATATTCATATTTCCTTTCCTGTTGTTTCTTCCACATAGTCAAACGACGACAAAATCATTGGGCCTTCGGGACGCAAGGCAATACAGTGCTCAAAGTGAGCCGAGCATTTCCTGTCTTTGGTACGTACCGTCCAGCCGTCTTTCTCTACCGTGACATTTTTACTGCCCTGATTAATCATCGGTTCGATACAGATACACATCCCGTTTCGCAATAAGGGACCACACCCCCGTCGCCCGTAATTGGGCACTTCCGGGTCTTCGTGCATCTCTCGTCCGCATCCGTGACCGACCAGTTCCCGCACAACCGAGTAACCTTTTGTCTCGCAAAAGGTTTGGACGGCATTGCTGATGTCTCCTATGCGGCGACCAACGGTTGCCTGACGTATACCTTCATACAACGCCTCTTTGGTTGTACGCAACAATCGCCTTATTTCCTCCGAAACTTCGCCTACACAAAATGTGTACGCCGAATCGCCTACAAATCCATTCAAAACTGTCCCGCAATCAATGGAGATAATGTCTCCGTCTTTCAACACGGTCTGCGCCGACGGGATACCGTGCACCACTTGTTCGTTTACCGAAGTACAAAGTGACTTGGGAAACCCCTGGTATCCTAAAAATGCAGGCACAGCCCCGTGATCACGTATAAACGCATCTGCTATCTGATCCAGTTGAAGGGTAGTGACACCCGGACGAATATGTTTGGCCAATTCACCCAACGTCTTTCCTACCAGTTGATTCGCTTCACGCATCAACGCTATTTCTTCATCTGTCTTCAGGTAAATCATTTCAATATGCTGCGGCCGAGCCTGAACGTCCCTTGATCTTTCCAGATTTTAACAAGCCATCATAATGACGCATTAACAAATGGCTTTCAATCTGTTGCAATGTATCCAACACAACACCTACCAGAATCAGCAGTGAAGTTCCTCCGAAAAATTGTGAGAACTCATGGCTAATACCTGCTATCTGGGCGAATGCCGGAAAAATTGCTACCGCAGCCAGAAAAAAGGCGCCCGGAAGGGTGATCCGGCTCATGATTTCGTCCAGATAATCCTTGGTTGCTTTTCCCGGTTTTACTCCCGGAATAAATCCGTTATTTCGTTTCAAATCGTCCGCCATCTGGGTCGGATTAATCGTAATCGCCGTATAAAAATACGTGAAAGCAATAATCATAAATGCGAATACAAAGTTATACCAAAATCCTGTATTATCCATAAATGCGGCCCAAAAAGAACTGACTTCACTCGTTGTGGCAAATCCGGCAATCGAAATCGGAATAAACATAATCGCCTGAGCAAAGATGATGGGCATCACATTAGCTGCATTCACCTTCAGTGGAATGTACTGACGCGCGCCGCCATATTGCTTGTTTCCGACAATCCGTTTGGCATACTGTACCGCTACTTTGCGTGTGCCTTGCACCAAAGCGATAGCCATTGCAATCACAGCCAGCAGGAACAGCATTTCAAAAAGGAATACGACCAAACCGCCACTCTCAACCATCCGGGAGATAAATTCCTGCGACAAAGCATGTGGCAAACGGGCTATAATTCCAATCAAAATGATAAACGAGATGCCGTTTCCGATACCTTTGTCCGTGATTCGTTCCCCCAACCAGAGGACGAACATACTTCCGCCTGCCAAAATGATGGTAGACGATATTTTGAACCAGATATCGCCTGGCATGGGTACGCCGGCGTTATTCATCTGCACATTCAGGTTAATCAGGTAAGCCCAGCCTTGGAATATCAGAATGATTACAGTCAAGTATCGAGTCCACTGATTGATTTTCTTGCGTCCACTTTCACCTTCGCGTTGCAGTTTCTGAAACGATGGTACGACAATCGATGCTAACTGCATCATGATAGAGGCAGAGATATAGGGCATGATTCCCAAAGCAAAAATGGATGCGTTGGAAAAAGCACCTCCGGAAAACATATCCAGCAGGGCCATCAATCCGCCGCGAGTCTGAGCCTGCAAGGTAGACAAAGCGGCCGGGTCAATTCCGGGAAGCACAATGAATGTGCCCAAGCGATAAATGGAGACAAACAGAAGCGTAATCAGAATCCGATTCCTTAAATCCTCTATCTTCCAGATATTTTTAATGGTATCAACAGCTCTCATAACTCTCAGAGTTTAACAATCGTTCCACCCGCAGCTATAATTGCTTCTTCAGCTTTCTTCGAAAAAGCGTGCGCTGTCACGTCTACCTTTACAGAAATACTTCCTTTGGCCAGTATTTTAACCAATTGAGAGGCAGAAATAAATCCGGCTTGTTTCAATTCATCCAGTCCAATCTTCGACAATCCACTGTCATCAACCAATTGTTGCAAAGTAGAAAGATTGATTGCCTTGTAGGCTACCCGGTTTCTGTTTTTAAAGCCAAACTTGGGTAACCGCCTTTGAATCGGCATCTGACCACCTTCGAAACCTATCTTCTTAGAATAGCCGGAACGTGATTTTGCTCCTTTATGACCTCTCGTGGAGGTGCCGCCAAGTCCTGAACCCGGGCCACGGCCGATTCTTTTTCGGACTTTCGTAGCGCCTGCTGCAGGTTTTAAATTAGCTAAATTCATATCAATTATTTTATTACGCTCTAAATTAGTACTGTTCAACGGAAACTAAATGTTTCACTTTCTCAATCATCCCCAAAATGGAAGGCGTCATTTCATGCTCCACTACGCGGTTCATTTTTCTTAACCCTAACGCATCCAGCGTTCTTTTCTGATCTTTCGGGCATTTAATTCTGCTCCTTACTTGCTTTACTTTGATCGTTGCCATGATTTCTTCCTCCTTCATTAACCATTAAACACTTTTTCGACAGAAATTCCGCGATTCCGAGCGACCATAGCCGGACTTCTCAGTTCATTCAAGGCGGCAATCGTCGCTTTCACTAAGTTGTGAGCATTCGACGAACCTTTTGATTTGGCCAGCACGTCCGTAATACCAACGCTTTCCAATACGGCACGCATGGCGCCGCCGGCTTTTACGCCCGTACCGTGCGAAGCCGGTTTGATCAGGACTTCCGCGCCTCCGAATTTAGCGATTTGTTCATGAGGGATAGTACCTTTATATACCGGTATCCTCAACAAATTCTTCTTTGCAGCTTCCACGCCTTTGGCAATGGCCGTCGTCACTTCACTGGCTTTACCCAAGCCCCAGCCAACGATTCCGTCTTCATTACCCACAACGACGATCGCCGCAAAACTAAATGTACGTCCACCTTTCGTAACTTTCGTTACCCGATTGATAGCTACCAGTCTATCCTTTAACTCTAAATCGTTTGTCGATTTTACTCTGTTATTTATTCCTGCCATCTTTTCTTAAAATTTGAGGCCGCCATTACGTGCTGCATCCGCTAATTCTTTAATTCTCCCATGATACAAATATCCGTTTCGGTCGAAAACAACCGTTTGGATACCGGCTTCCTGCGCATTTTTTGCAATGATTTCACCTACTTTGGCGGCAATTTCCTTTTTCGGAGCTTTGTCCGTTAGCTTCAACGAGGAAGCAGCGGCCAGTGTTTTACCTGCCGTATCGTCAATCACTTGTGCATATATTTGCTTGTTACTTCTGAACACAGTCAGACGCGGACGTTCCGCTGTGCCGGATACTTTACTACGTACGCTTTTCTTAATTCTTATTCTTCTTGTTTCTTTCGTTGCCATATCAATAATCGTTTCGTAGTTTACTTACCTGCGGATTTACCTGATTTTCTTCTGATTTGTTCGCCCACAAAGCGGATTCCCTTCCCTTTATAAGGCTCCGGCATACGGAAGGAACGGATTTTTGCACATACCTGGCCGAGCAATTGTTTGTCGGCAGATTCCAGAATAATCAGCGGGTTTTTATTACGCTCGGATTTTGTCTCCAGTTTAATTTCTTTCGGTAACTGGATGTAAATACTGTGCGTATATCCCAGAGAGAGGTCTAATAACTGACCCGTATTTGACGCGCGATAACCAACGCCGACCAGTTCGAGTTCTTTCCTGTATCCGGCGGATACGCCGATGACCATATTGTTCACCAACGCGCGATAGAGACCGTGCTGTGCACGATATGTACGTTCGTCACTGGGGCGTATCAGACTGATTACACCGTTATCAATGCTAACTTTGATCGACGGATTGATTTTCTCCGAGAGTTCGCCTTTTGGACCTTTGACGACGACTACATCGTCCTTGACGGCGACCGTCACACCGGCTGGAATTTGAATGGGTAATTTTCCGATTCTAGACATTTTCTTTTCTCCTTTATTAACTGATGAAACATAATACTTCGCCGCCCACTTTCAGGTTGCGCGCTTCCTTATCTGTCATCACACCCTTGGAGGTAGAAAGGATGGCAATGCCAAGACCGTTCAATACTCTGGGGATATCCTTGTAACCTGTATACTTGCGTAAACCTGGCGTGGAAACACGTTGAAGCGTTTTGATCGCATTCACCTTGTTTTCCGGATCATATTTCAAGGCGATTTTAATGGAGCCTTGAGGTCCTTCATCTACAAACTTGAAATTGAGTATGTAGCCTTTTTCAAAAAGAATCTTCGTAATTTCCTTTTTTAAATTGGAGGCGGGCACTTCGACGATGCGGTGCTGCGCCTTAATTGCGTTGCGCAATCGTGTCAAATAATCTGCAATTGGATCTGTCATATTTTTAACTAAATTAATCCCGATGTCGGGACAATATTTAACATTTTGTCTCTTTTTACCAACTGGCTTTTTTTATGCCGGGTATCAGTCCCTGAGATGCCATTTCGCGGAATTGTATGCGTGAGATACCGAATTGACGCATATAGCCTTTCGGACGTCCTGTTACTTTGCAACGGTTATGCAAACGAACAGGCGAAGCATTTTTAGGCAATGCCTGCAATGCATCATAATTACCTTCGGCTTTCAGTTGCGCTCTCTTGGCCGCAAACTTTTTCACCAGTTTGGCTCGCTTTACTTCGCGGGCTTTCATTGATTCTTTCGCCATATTTTTAGCTCTTTTTTGTATTTTTAAACGGCAAACCAAATTCTTTCAGGAGTGCATACCCTTCCTCATCTGTTTGCGCAGAAGTCACAAAGGTAATATTCATTCCTAGTATTTTCGTAATATTATCAATGTTTATTTCCGGAAAAATAATTTGTTCCTGAATCCCCAGCGTATAATTTCCTCTTCCGTCAAGTTTACTTTCAATTCCCCTGAAATCGCGAATACGGGGCAAAGCGACACGCACCAATCTTTCCAAAAATTCGTACATCTTCTCTTGACGCAAGGTAACCATCACGCCGATAGGCATTTTCTTGCGAAGTTTGAAGTTTGAAATATCTTTCTTCGAATAGGTGGCAACAGCTTTCTGGCCGGTAATACCGGTCAATTCAGCAATCGCTACATCAATGATTTTTTTATCAGCTGTTGCGATACCCAATCCCTGATTGATTACAATTTTTTGCAATACAGGCACTTGCATTACCGACTTATAACTAAATTCGTTTTTCAACGCAGGAACAATCCGTTCCCGATATTCTTTTTTTAGGCTGGCCAGATTATTCATTACTTAATTACCTCCCCTGATCTTTTAGCATAGCGTATCATTACTTCTTTTTCTTTTCTCCGTCCGAGACGTGTCGGTTTTCCTGATTTCGGATCCAACAGGTTCAAGTTGGAGAGATGGATCGAAACTTCTTTCTTTATGATTCCTCCTTGCGGACTTTTGGCGCTGGGTTTGGTATGTTTCGATACCATGTTCACGCCTTCCACTATCGCTCGTCCCTTTTTTACAAGCACTTGCAGGACACGCCCGGTCTTTCCCTTGTCTTCTCCGGTATTTACAAATACGATGTCGCCTTTTTTTATGTACTTACTCATAGCTGTTTCTGATTAAAGCACTTCCGGTGCAAGTGATACAATTTTCATGTTTGTCGCACGCAATTCTCTGGCTACGGGACCAAAGATACGGCTTCCTCTCAGTTCTCCTGCTGCATTCAGCAATACGCAAGCATTGTCGTCGAAACGAATGTAGGAACCGTCCTGACGGCGGATTTCCTTTTTTGTCCTCACGATGATGGCTTTGGATACGGCACCTTTTTTCACGTCGCTGGCCGGAATGACGTTTTTCACCGCCACTACGATGACATCGCCTACGGTAGCATAACGCTTGCGCGTTCCGCCCAGCACACGGATACACAATGCTTCTTTCGCTCCACTGTTGTCAGCTACTACTAATCTTGATTCCTGTTGTATCATCTTACTTCGCCCTTTCTACTATTTGAACCAACCGCCATCTTTTCGTCTTGCTTAAGGGGCGGGTTTCCATAATTTTTACTACATCGCCAATGTTACATTCGTTTTTCTCATCATGCGCGTGATATTTCTTTGTCTTACTGACAAATTTTCCGTAAATGGGGTGTTTTTCTTTCCATTTCACGGCAACTGTGATGCTTTTATCCATCTTGTTACTGGATACCACGCCTGTTCTTTCTTTTCTTAATCTTCTTGTTTCCATCAGGCTTCGCATTATTTATTATTCTGTTTTCTTTGATGCCTTTCCGTCAACAGACGGGCAATCGTTTTGCGCTGTTCTTTGATTTGTGCAGGATTATCCAACGGTGAAATACTATGGTTAATCTTTTTCTGCGCCAAAGACAATCTTTCGGCCTCGATTCTCTCATCGATTTCCCGGGCACTCAGTTCTTTTATTTCCTTAATCTTCATAGAGTTTACAATGTTTGATGTTGCATGTCATAATCACGGCGCACCACGAATTTCGTTGTTACGGGAAGCTTTTGTGCCGCCAGACGCAAGGCTTCTTTGGCGACATCGAAGGGTACTCCTTCTATCTCAAATAACAAGCGTCCGGGTGTCACAGGAGCTACAAATCCTTCGGGATTTCCTTTTCCTTTACCCATACGTACATCGGCCGGTTTCCTTGTAATGGGTTTGTCCGGGAAAATCCGCACCCAAACCTGTCCCTGGCGTTGCATGTAACGTGTGACGGCAATACGCGCCGCCTCAATCTGGCGGCCTGTGATCCATTTGTATTGCAGGGATTTGATTCCAAACGAACCAAATGCCAACTGATTGCCACGCTGAGCAAAGCCTTTCAGACGGCCTTTTTGTTGTCTTCTAAATTTTGTTTTTTTAGGTTGTAACATCTCACTTCTTATTTATAATATTCAATTATAAAAATGGGTAACGGCCATTTTTCTACTTACAATTTATTTTCAAACTTCATTTCTGCGATTCCATCAATTTTATCCATATCATAGGGCGAACTTGATTCTATGAACCGGTTATCATTCCCATAATAAAACGTAATCGCTCTTCCTTTCTCATCCGGATGATGGAACCCTCTAATCTTACAAAACAAGTGTTCGTCTTTCTCCTTTCTGATAAAGAGAATATCTCCCGGATTTAGATTTTTCTTCCCTCCATCACCGAACCGGCGGATGAATAAAATATCTCCATTTCCAATGCCTCTTGCCGCCATACAATCTCCTTCCGCTATACGCACGTCATATTTTTTCGGATCTACTTTCTTTCCTTTAGAATAAAAGGTGTCGAAAGACGTGATACGGACATTACTACGGTCATCTCTAAATGTATGGTTGTCTCCGGAACCGGCATGTACAGTCCTTACCGTAACCGGATTTTCCCTGTAAAAATATCCGGCAAGAAAGAGCAGTGTACAAATAGTAGCTGCTACAATCAAAACAATTATCAAATTAGTCGTAACTATCATATAACTGTATTTTTCAACATGCTTTTACCCAACATAGGATGCGTTCTATTCAACTGTAAGGATTCGAATATCTTATCAAACAACTCATTTTGATTTTTCATATCTTCTACCATTCCTGCATACAAGTGGAATACGGCACAGAATCATTTACGGTTTTTTGTCGCGATACCTCCGGCGATTGCCTCTCCTTTCATTTCTGTCTCCACGACCTCCGAGTTCGCCTCCTCCTCTGTGAGTAAAATCTTTTGAGAAGGCAAACGAGGGTGCGAGGTCTTTCTTGCCGTAGATTTCGCCGCGGCATATCCACACCTTGATTCCCAACAAGCCGACCTTGGTCAGTGCCTCAGCCAGTGCATAATCTATGTCCGCACGGAAAGTATGCAATGGCGTACGGCCTTCCTTATACATTTCCGAGCGTGCCATTTCGGCGCCGTTCAGACGGCCGGAAACTTGTACCTTGATACCTTCGGCGCCCATGCGCATGGTAGAGGCAATGGCCATTTTCACGGCACGGCGGTAGGCGATTTTTCCTTCCAACTGACGAGCAATGTTATTGGCTACAATCACGGCGTCCAGTTCTGGTTTTTTGATTTCAAAGATGTTGATTTGCACTTCCTTGTCTGTGATTTTTTTCAATTCTTCCTTGAGCTTGTCAACTTCCTGGCCGGCTTTACCGATGATGATTCCCGGACGGGAGGTACATATGGTAATCGTAACCAGTTTTAATGTACGTTCAATTACGATGCGCGACACGCTCGCCTTTGCCAAAAAACGGGCATTCAGATAATTTCGGATTTTCGTGTCTTCCAGCAAGGTGTCGCCATAATTGTTGCCGCCATACCAGTTGGAATCCCAACCCCGGATAATTCCCAAACGATTACTTATCGGATTTACTTTCTGTCCCATTTGTATCAATTTTCACCTTCGTTTTTATTCAATGTATCTACAAACAAGGTCACATGATTGGACCGTTTGCGAATTCGGTAACCTCTGCCCTGAGGAGCCGGACGCATCCGCTTAAGCGTGCTTGCACCGTCGACACGGATGGCCGTAATATACAACTCGCCGCTTTCCGCTTTCCGCTCATTTTTCTGCTGCCAGTTGGATATGGCCGAACGGAGCAGTTTCTCTACTTTTGCAGCGGCTTCCTTGTTCGAAAATTTCAAAACACCCAATGCCCTGAATGCTTCCATGCCCCGAATCATATCCGCCACCAGGCGCATCTTGCGCGGAGAAGTTGGAACTTTTCGCAACTTGGCAAAATAAACGGATTTTCGCGCTTCTTTTATTTTTTCTGCTGATTCTCTTTTTCTTGCACCCATATTTGTTTTCTCTTTTTTTGTTTCTCTTACTTCCTGTTTCCTGAGTGACCACGGAAGATACGCGTCGGGGAGAACTCGCCTAACTTGTGACCTACCATATTCTCTGTTATAAACACTGGAATGAATTTATTTCCATTGTGAACGGCTATCGTATGCCCGACGAAATCCGGCGAAATCATCGAGGCTCTCGCCCATGTCTTGATGACCGTCTTCTTACCGGATTCATTCATTGTCAGCACCTTCTTTTCCAGTTTCACATTAATATATGGACCTTTTTTTAACGAACGACTCATAGTTTTCTCAATTAATCCGTTTTACTTTTTTCTTCTTTCAATTATATACTTGGAAGAATGTTTTTTGGGTGCTCTTGTTTTCAGGCCCTTTGCATACAGACCGGTACGCGAACGGGGATGGCCTCCGGACGCACGGCCTTCGCCACCGCCCATGGGATGGTCTACCGGGTTCATCACCACTCCGCGGTTATGCGGACGGCGTCCCAGCCATCTCGAACGGCCGGCCTTACCGGATTTTTCAAGGGCATGGTCTGAATTACCTACACTTCCTATCGTCGCTTTACATGTCGACAAGATTTTCCGGGTTTCGCCCGAAGGCATCTTGATGATGGCGTAATTACCTTCTCTCGAAGTCAACTGGGCAAATGCGCCTGCCGAACGCACCAATTTGGCGCCTTGACCGGGGCGGAGTTCGATGTTGTGAATTATCGTTCCGACCGGTATTTGTTGCATTGGCAACGAGTTGCCAATTTCAGGAATTGCCTGTGCTCCCGACATCACTGTCTGGCCTACTTCCAGCCCGTTCGGAGCCACGATGTAGCTCTTTGCGCCGTCCGCGTAATACAGCAGTGCTATACGCGAGGTACGGTTCGGATCATACTCTATTGACTTTACGGTCGCCGGAATGCCGTCCTTATTTCTCTTGAAGTCTATCAAACGGTACTTCTGTTTGTGGCCGCCGCCAATGTAACGCATCGTCATCTTTCCGGTGTTATTGCGGCCACCCGTACGTTTCTTTCCTGCTACAAGAGATTTCTCTGGTGTACTTGCAGTGATTTTATCAAATGCACCAATAATTTTGTGTCTCTGCCCCGGTGTGGTGGGCTTTAATTTACGTATTCCCATTTCTTTATCAGATGTTACTGAAGAAGTCTATGAATTCCCCTTTTTTCAATGTGACAATTGCTTTTTTATAAGAAGACTGTTTGCCGCTGATAACGCCTGATTTTGTATAACGACTCTTGCGCTTGCCGGAATAGTTCATCGTGTTCACGTCTACCACGCTCACGTTGTACATCGTTTCTACGGCCTTCTTTATCTCAAGTTTGTTCGCATCCGGTGAAACCCGGAAACCAAAACGATTCGGTATCTTGTCCGTAATCGCCGTCTGTTTCTCTGTAACAATCGGTTTGATAATAGTTCCCATTTCTTTCCCTCCTTATGCTTTAAAAAGTTTCTCTATGATTCCTACCGAACTCTCTGTCAGCACGAGACTGGCTGCATCCAGCACCTTGTAGGTGTTCAACTCGGAAGCCGTCACTACACTTGTTTTCTGTAGATTACGTGCCGACAGATAAACGGTTTTATTATTTTCCGGCAAAACGAGCAGCAGTTTGCGGTTCTCAAGTTTCAGGCTTTTCATGATAGCGATGAAATCCTTTGTCTTCGGAGTCTCCAGCGAGAAATCCTCCACAACGACGATAGCATTTTCCTTTGCCTTGTAAGAAAGAGCCGACTTGCGTGCCAATGTCTTCACCTTTTTGTTCAGTTTGAAACTGTAATCTCTCGGTTTCGGGCCAAAGACACGGCCTCCTCCAACCAGCAGGGGTGAATTGATGTCACCGCGACGGGCGCCACCGCCACCTTTCTGACGAATCAGCTTACGCGTACTGCCCGACACTTCGCTTCTTTCCTTCGACTTGTGCGTCCCTTGGCGTTTGTTCGCCATATGTTGCTTGACATCCAGGTAGATGGCATGATCGTTCGGTTCGATACCAAATATCACATCGTTCAAAGTAACCGTCCGACCGGTATGTTCTCCTTTTATATCCAATACGTTCAGTTCCATTACTTCTTAATTAATACGATTGAACCTTTCGCTCCGGGAATCGAACCTTTTAACAGCAAAAGATTGTTTTCCGGCAGTATCTTAATTACCTGCAAGTTTTGAACCGTTACACGCTCATTACCCATCTGTCCGGCCATGCGTGTTCCCTTGAATACCTTGGCGGGATACGAACATGCACCTACGCTACCGGGGGCACGCAGACGGTTATGCTGGCCGTGCGTGGATTGCCCCACACCGCCGAAGCCGTGACGTTTGACGACACCCTGAAATCCTTTTCCTTTGGAGGTTCCTACTACATCAACGAAACCTGCTGCATTGAAATATTCCACCGTGATTACATCTCCGGGGTTGTATGCAGTATCAAAATCCTTGAATTCGGCCAAGTGTCTCTTGGGTGTTACGCCTGCTTTCTTGAAATGACCAGCTTCGGGCTTGGTTGTGTGTTTGTCCTTTTTATCGACAAAACCCACCTGAATCGCCTCGTAACCGTCTTTCTCCTTTGTCTTGATCTGCGTAACCACACAAGGACCTGCTTCGATAACAGTGCATGGCAAATTTTTACCCTCAGCACTGAAAACGGATGTCATTCCGATTTTTTTTCCTATTAATCCTGGCATTTCACTTTCTATCTAAATTTTCACACTTTTATTTCTACTTCTACACCGCTGGGCAGTTCCAACTTCATCAGAGCGTCTACCGTCTTAGCCGTTGAACTGTATATGTCTATCAGGCGTTTGTAGGATGACAGTTCAAATTGCTCGCGTGATTTCTTGTTTACAAACGTTGACCGGTTCACGGTAAATATCCGCTTGTGTGTCGGAAGTGGGATTGGCCCACTCACCACTGCTCCCGTAGCCTTCACCGTCTTGACTATTTTTTCGGAAGACTTGTCTACCAAAGAATAGTCATAAGACTTCAATTTAATTCTGATTTTCTGGCTCATATTGTTAGTTTCTAATATTATTTGACTAAATCAACACGTCCCTGTACTTCCGTCAACACTTGTTTGGCAATGGCCGAAGATACTTGGGCATAATGAGAGAATTGCATGGACGACGTAGCACGTCCCGACGTGATGGTACGTAGGACGGTCACGTATCCGAACGTCTCTGCCAGCGGTACTTTCGCCTTCACGATACGCGCACCCGTACGGCTGGCATCCATACCTTCCATCTGTCCGCGACGCTTGTTCAAGTCGCCAATCACATCCCCCATACTTTCTTCCGGCGTCACAACTTCGATTTTCATAATCGGCTCCATCAATACCGGGCCGGCCTTTTCCATAGCGCTTTTGAATGCCTGAATGGCACAGATTTCAAACGATAACTGATCGGAATCCACCGGATGGAAAGAACCGTCTATCAGCGTTACTTTCATCGAACTCAACGGATAGCCCGCCAGGATGCCGTTGGTCATGGCCTTCTCGAAACCTTTCTGTACGGACGGGATATATTCTTTCGGGACATTGCCGCCTTTTACTTCGTCCACGAACTGCAGACGGCCTTCAAAGCCTTCGTCGGTCGGCTCAATGCGGACAATGATGTCGGCAAACTTGCCGCGACCACCGGTCTGCTTCTTGTATACCTCGCGCAATTCAACCCGCTTCGTAATGGCTTCCTTGTATGATACCAGCGGACGTCCCTGATTACATTCCACCTTGAACTCGCGTTTCAAACGGTCGATAATAATTTCCAGGTGCAGTTCGCCCATGCCGCGAATCACGGTCTGACCGGTTTCCTCATTCGATTCGACACGGAACGTCGGGTCTTCTTCTGCCAGTTTCGACAGTCCCACACTCAAACGATCAAGGTCTTTCTGAGTCTTCGGCTCAACGGCAATCCCAATCACAGGGTCCGGAAATTCCATCGACTCAAGCGTAATCGGGTGATTTTCGTCGCACAGCGTGTCGCCCGTGCGAATGTCCTTGAAACCGACAGCTGCACCGATGTCTCCGCAGCCGATTTGCTCCATGGGATTTTGTTTGTTCGAGTGCATCTGGAACAAACGGGATATGCGTTCTTTTTTGCCCGATCGCGTATTCAACACATACGAACCGGCATTTAACGTGCCCGCATAGACGCGAAAAAAGCAAAGACGTCCCACGTAGGGGTCGGTTGCTATTTTGAATGCAAGAGCGGTCAGCGGCTCTTCCGAAACGGGTTTCCGGATGATTTCCCTGCCGGCGTCTTCCGGGTCGTGACCGGTAATGCTTGAGGTATCGGTCGGACTGGGCAGGTAGGCACACACCGCATCCAACAGGGTTTGTACCCCCTTGTTCTTAAACGACGAACCGCATATCATCGGATTGATTTGCATGGACAGCGTACCCTTGCGGATAGCGGCATGTATTTCTTCTTCAGTAATGGAAGACGGGTCGTCAAAATATTTTTCCATCACGACCTCGTCGCATTCGGCAATGACTTCCAGCAACTTGTCGCGCCATTCTTCGGCTTCGACCCTCAAGTCGGCCGGAATTTCGCTCACTTCGTATTTGGCGCCCATGGTCTCATCATTCCAGAAAATGGCTTTCATCTTCACCAAATCCACGACGCCTTTAAATTTTTCTTCCGCACCGATAGGAATCTGAATGGGACACGGATTAGCGCCCAGTAGATCCTTTATCTGCCGGACGACTTCAAAGAAATTGGCCCCCGAACGGTCCATCTTGTTGACGTATCCGATGCGCGGCACATTATATTTATCTGCCTGACGCCACACTGTTTCCGACTGCGGTTCCACGCCGCCAACCGCACAAAAGGCAGCTACGGCGCCGTCCAGAATACGTAACGATCGCTCTACCTCTACGGTAAAGTCAACGTGTCCCGGAGTGTCTATCAGGTTGATTTTAAATCGCTCGTCAGCGTAGTTCCAGAACGTGGTGGTTGCGGCGGAAGTGATTGTAATGCCGCGTTCCTGTTCCTGTGCCATCCAGTCCATTGTCGCTGCACCGTCATGCACTTCGCCGATTTTATGCGTTAAACCGGTGTAGAAAAGAATCCGTTCCGAGGTCGTCGTCTTTCCTGCATCAATATGCGCCATGATGCCGATGTTCCGGGTATATTTTAATTGTTCGTCTGCTTTACTCATGCTCTTTTTTAATTAAAACCGGAAGTAGGCAAAGGCGCGGTTGGCTTCAGCCATCCGGTGCATGTCTTCCTTTCGTTTGTAGGCCCCGCCCTGACTGTTAAATGCATCTACAATTTCCGCACTTAATTTGTCGGACATGGTTTTACCGCCGCGTTTTCGAGCATATGAAATCATATTTTTCATCGAAATGGATTCTTTACGTTCCGGACGGATGTCGGTAGGTACCTGAAATGTGGCGCCACCTACGCGGCGTGATTTGACTTCAACCTGGGGAGTTATATTTTCGAGTGCGCTTTTCCAGATTTCCAGCGCCGACTTGGTTTCGTTCGGCAACTTCGCCTTTACATTTTCCAGTGCAGAATAAAAAATATCATATGACGTATTTTTCTTACCGTCATACATTAAATGGTTTACAAATTTTGTAACCCGTACATCACCGTAGACAGGATCCGGGAGGATCTGCCGTTTTTTAGGCTTCGATTTTCTCATTTGCTTTCAGAATTTTCGTTCTTGTTTTTGGTTGTTGATATTTGTCTTCAACGGTTCCTCCGAACCATTTACTCAACCTGAAATCTCAGTTCCAATAACTTAAACCGATATTTATAATGTTCTAAAACTGTTATTTATACACTGAACTGTTTTTTTAATTTCTCTCATTTCTTCCCTTTTACGGGAGCGGCTCCCGGTTTCGGACGCTTGGTGCCGTATTTGGAACGGCGTTGCGTACGACCGGCTACGCCTGCCGTATCCAAAGTCCCGCGTACAATATGATAACGCACACCGGGCAAGTCTTTCACTCGACCGCCGCGCACCATCACAATGGAGTGTTCCTGCAGGTTGTGACCTTCCCCCGGAATATAGGAGTTCACTTCCTTGTGATTCGTCAAGCGAACGCGGGCAACTTTACGCATCGCGGAGTTCGGTTTCTTCGGCGTCGTCGTATACACGCGCACGCATACGCCACGCCGCTGAGGACAAGAATCCAGCGCGGGAGATTTCCCCTTCACTACCAACGCTTCTCTTCCTTTTCGCACTAATTGTTGTATTGTAGGCATTTTCTACTCTGTATTATAAACTCTTAATTCTATTTGCTTTTGCTTTTTTTATTTTGGCTGGCAAAGATACGAACTTTTTTCTTTCCGGCAAACGCTTACAGGAAAAAAACAAAAAAAAATCCTTCCACTCTTCTCCCCTGTTCTGCAAATGCACGGATGCTATCCGATAATCAGTCTGATTTCTATGCTCTTTCTGTATGAATGAACGGCTCTGCATGTCGGTTAGCATTTAAGGTATGCCATGTCGCACTTTTTGAACCGGTTGACCCGTGATCCTTGCGACGCTCTGTCCTGCGAAACAGGCGCGGTTTTCCTATGGATTCGTTCGAAGGAAACACCTTTTTCATGGGGGCTGTCATAAGTCGGACAAGCGCCTTTTTCTATGTTTTTTCTTCGGGTCTGTATTTGAGAGTGATTTCAAATATTCGATTCTCAGAGACTTCAATTTACTTTTGATACAGCCTCAATCCGATGTTTGAAGGATTTTTTCAAGGAAGGTCCCCAGGAAAATCGACGGACTTTAATCTCCGGTATATTCAAATTTATTCTTATCTTTGCCGCCGGTAAAAAAAGGAGATGCCCAGATGGCGGAATCGGTAGACGCGCTGGTCTCAAACACCAGTGGATTCATTTCCATGCCGGTTCGATCCCGGCTCTGGGTACGGAAAGAAGCCCCAATAGTCTGTAAAATAGATTGTTGGGGGTTTTTTCTGTTTTTGGCGACTTTTTGGCGAGATAATTCAAAATAACGAAAAAGCACCCCAAAAAACCACCGTCTTTTGAAGTGCTTCATTGCATTAAAACAATACCTTTCGGTATTAATTTCTGGGCAAATATACAGATTCTCTGTGAATATTGAACATGACAGATTAAATGATGTCTGTTTTTCCAAATAACCGCTTCATCGTTTCTGAACGGAATCTATCCCTATCATTTTCATTCTCATGTTCTTCTTCCCTCTTTTTAGGGATAACATACTGCATCAGCTTCTCAATGAGTTGCCAACGCTCTTTCGGTTCTAATGCTTCCAAGTCTTTTTCTAACTGTTCCCGGTTATTCTCAATAAGCATATTCACCCATTGCCGTAAATCGGTCGTTACCTTGTTCGGCGTTCCTTTCGGCCTTCCGTTGGGATTGCCTGTTTGTCCTTTTTTCTGTGCCATATCAAAATATGTATTTCAATGTTGTTTTCATATTTATTCTTCCTCCTCAACAATCAGTTTTAACAATTCCGTGAAAGTTAAAACATATTCCTTCGGCTTTAAAGTATCCATGCACTTCATAAACTCATCGAAATGACTGTTGATATAGTATAGAATCGTTTCATTCCCTTTCTTATCCATAATGATTTACTTTATTTTCCTGATAATGAACTCTATTCTCGGACGTTCCATATCCAAATACTTTTCCGCTACTATCTTCACGCATTTATTGTCGTTCCTGATGGCTTTCACTTTTTGCAGACAGTCCAGAATGATTTTCAGGCTGTTATCCAAATCGCTGCGCTCGGATGGATAAAAGACCTTCAAATGCAGTTCAAAATAGCCTGAAATAGCGGCATTACGGTATTTATCGCATTGGATGTAAAACTTGTCTTCATACTCTTTTAACGCCTTTGTTTTCGCCAATGAAGCATGGCCTCCAAGATTGATTACTTTATAACTATTGCTTTTTGACGGCGTGTTGCCGAATATGGTTTGATATTCCGTACTCATACCATTAGTGTTATCGAATTAATAAATACCTGTTTCATACCGCTAATATCCACACACTTCATTGGGATGATTGCCGGCAAGCTCAAACGTCTATTATAAGCCTCAACGCTCGGATAAACGGTATAACTTGTTACTCCATCCGGCGGGGTGGGTATGTAGAGTGTTCCGGCATTGGAAACATAAGCGGAAAGTTGTTTGCTCTGTTCCGTCGGCGTTACTTTTAACGGCGTTACTTCCGGTTGTTTTTGTCCGATACACCCGGATAAAGG
>JAISMO010000048.1 GCA_031276675.1 Tannerella sp. | reverse complement strand
GTATCATTACATTAGCCGTGAGTTCATGCTTTCTATTTATTGCATTGTCTTTTTCTTCCATTTTTGTTCCTCCAAAATAATATAATCTTATGTTTCCGTGCAGGTTTTCCTGCGTTTTCATGTGTGGCTTCCGTTCCTCCTAAAGGATGGTTATGTATGGCAACAGGCGGTGAGCAGTATCGTACCTGTGGGAACTTTAGGGTATGATAGCGCTATTCTTTTTGTATAACAGTCTTTCAAAAACAGTCGTACCGGCTGCAATTACGATAGATGCAAAAGCAGTAATAATACCCAAGACAGTCACGCCTGTCGGGTCGTCTCCGTTCGCAGACAGCCTTATGTATATTATTCCCGATATAATTAAGCCACTGAGTGTGATTGCACCGTATTTTATATTCCTCACTGCTTTCACGGCTGATGGAGCAAAAGCCTTATTGCTATCCACGTAGCCTAAAAATTTGAAAGCTTGATAGAGCGCCATAAAAAATGGGATGGAGGCTATATAGCAATAAATAATGAAGGGATCTGTATAAATACTGATTATATCCAGGTTCGCGGCCCTTCCTTCTGTTTGAGGAGCCCAAGCCATGTATAAAAGGGCTGTCATCGCGACCAGTAAAATAACAACCTTCAGGAATAATGTAGCAACACGTTTCATGATGTTTTTTGTTTCATGTCTGAAATCATTTCCCCAAAGTCCTACAGCGAACGCACAATCTCCCGCTGTCTTTCAAAATAAAGCACTCGCTGTCTTTCGTTTGCTACGGTAATCAACGTAGATAACCTTAACGTCGCCGTGATCCAGTTCTTGATTTTTTCGAAAATTACTTCGTCCGTTGACGTCGCCGATGTCAAAAAAAAAGTTTTGATCATGCAGAGATTGAAATCATTCCCTCTGACGTAGGCATAAGAATTGGTAATATCCACGTCGGCAACATAGATGTTCACCCGGGTTCCCGTTTCCTCAAAAATTCCGAAAGTGGCGATGTTTTCCAAATAATCAAGCATTCTGAAAATATCTTCCTTTACTTTTAGAACATCCTCTTCATCTATCATCCGGATGCTCCTGAAATAATTAATATCATCCACGATGTATCTGCAAAACTGATTGTCAAATACATAGTTTGACTTTTTGATTTTCCTGAAACAGGTATACAGCGTCTTGAAAACTTGAATCACACAGTCGGGAGGAATTACGTCATGAAAGGCCAGTGTCCGGGTGCCGTTATAATGATATTGCCATTTGAAAATGATGTATTTTGTCAGCAGGTCGAACCTGGGAAGAATATCCTGCGGTATAATATTGGTAAGCACAGCCAGTTCCGTATCGTTACATGCCGTAATTCTGTTCAGCGTACTGATTTTGCTTTCGATCATCATCATATCGTTTTCCTTCGGATTCAGAAAATCGGGAAGTTTCAGCTGAAGCAGCCGACTCTTCTGAGTCTCGATACCAATAATGGCATCCAGAGAAATACCCATATGTTTGGTAATCGTTACAATCTCATGAAATGTAAACGGCACCTCGCCTCTCAATCTTCGGTAAACAGCTTCCTTTTCAATAAGGAGAATATCTACCAGTGTATTCACCAGTTTGGCATTCTGAGGAATCCGGTTCCTGATTTGAACCAGTAACGCTTCGTATATTTTGTCGTTGTTGATCATATTGTCTGCAAACGTAATTAATTTGCTTTTTCAAAGTTAATTCACAAAATGACAACAAAGTTAGAGAAAAAAATGATTGTCATGCAAATTCGAACTTTAATAGTTGTTAAGCGGTCGAATATATTCCGGGGCCTGTCATTGAGTTCCAAAAAAAACGTATATTTGCCGGTTAATCGATCAAAACCGAGCACAAACTGTAAATAAATAAGAACAATGGGAGGAAGAGTATTAGTAATTGGCGCCGGCGGCGTGAGTACGGTAGCCGTAAAAAAGATGGCGATGAACAGCGATGTGTTCACCGACATCCTGCTGGCCAGCCGGACAAAAAAGAAATGTGACAGGATTGCAGCCGATATTCAAAACATAACCGTGCAGACCGGGCAGGTGGATGCCGACCGGCTGGACGAACTGCTGGCGCTGTTCCGGCATTTTCATCCGGACCTGGTAGTAAATCTGGCGCTTCCATATCAGGATTTGACCATTATGGACGCCTGTTTGTCGTATGGCGTGAGCTACTTAGATACGGCCAATTATGAACCTCTGAACGAAGCCAGGTACGAATATGGCTGGCAATGGGCATACAAAGACCGCTTCGAAAAAGCCGGTCTGACCGCCATCCTGGGCTGCGGATTCGACCCCGGCGTAACAGGTATATTTACAGCCCATGCGGCGAAATATCATTTCGATGAAATTCAATATCTGGACATTGTCGACTGTAATGCAGGCGATCATCACAAGGCTTTTGCAACAAATTTCAATCCCGAAATCAACATCCGCGAAATCACCCAGAAAGGACGCTATTATGAAAACGGCGAATGGATCGAAACGGAACCGCTTTCCGTACATCGGCCACTTCACTATCCAGGGATCGGCGCACGTGAATCTTATCTGATGTATCATGAAGAACTGGAAAGCCTGACGAAAAACTTCCCGACGCTCCGGCGCGCCCGTTTCTGGATGACATTCGGAGAGGACTATCTGACGCATCTGCGCGTGATGCAAAACATCGGCATGACAAGCATCAGGCCCGTGCTGTTCAACGGTGTGGAAATTGTTCCGGTTCAGTTTCTGAAAGCCGTCTTGCCCGATCCGGGCGAACTGGGAGAAAATTACACCGGCGAGACATCTATCGGATGCCGTATCCGCGGACTGAAAGACGGCCGCGAACAGACGTATTACATTTATAATAATTGCAGCCATCAAGAGGCCTACCGGGAAACCGGCGCACAGGGCGTCAGCTACACCACCGGCGTGCCGGCCATGATCGGCGCAAAACTGTTTCTGCAGGGCGTCTGGAAGAAACCGGGTGTGTGGAACGTGGAAGAACTGGACCCCGATCCGTTCATGAAAGCCCTGAACGAACAGGGGCTGCCGTGGCACGAAGTGTTTAACGAAGAGTTGGAATTATAATCAAAACATATAAAAATCAATAGTTTATGGCAATACAAATCGGAGACAAAGCCCCCGGCATACTGGGGTATGACCAAAACGGAAACAGGATAAAACTGAGCGATTTCAAAGGCAAAAAATTGGCGCTCTATTTTTATCCGAAAGACAACACGAGCGGCTGTACGGCCGAAGCATGCAGCCTGCGCGACGGTTACGGCGACTTGCAGAAGGCCGGTTACGAGGTGCTTGGCGTAAGCAAGGACAGCGCCGCATCGCACCGGCGCTTCATTGAACAGCACAACCTGCCCTTCAATTTGATTGTCGATATGGAATCCCGTTTGCAGGAGCAGTTTGGCGTCTGGGCCGAAAAATCCATGTACGGACGCAAATACATGGGAACACTTCGCACAACCTTCCTCATCGACGAAAACGGAATGGTGGAAAACATCATCGGGCCTAAGGAAGTGAATACAAAAGACCATGCCAACCAAATACTGAAAAAATAATACAAGCATTATGTCAAAAGAAGAAAGCAAAAAAAACGCGGAAGAAACCGACAAATCGAATCTCTCTACGGACAAGCTGAAAGCGCTCCGCGTCACGATGGAAAAGATTGAAAAGAATTACGGCAAAGGTTCCATCATGAAACTGGGCGATGAAACGATCGAAGACATTGAGGTCATCCCGACCGGTTCCATTGCCCTGAATGCGGCGCTGGGCGTAGGAGGCTATCCCCGAGGCCGCGTGATTGAGATTTACGGTCCGGAATCCTCCGGCAAGACGACACTGGCGATCCATGCCATTGCCGAAGCCCAGAAAGCCGGTGGTATAGCGGCCTTTATTGACGCGGAACATGCCTTCGACCGTTTCTATGCGGAAAAGCTGGGTGTCGATGTGAAAAACCTGTGGATTTCGCAACCCGACAACGGCGAGCAGGCATTGGAGATTGCCGAACAGTTGATTCGCTCGTCGGCTGTTGACATTGTGGTGATTGACTCCGTGGCGGCGCTGACACCGAAAGCCGAACTGGAAGGCGATATGGGCGAAAACAAGATGGGCTTGCAGGCGCGCCTGATGTCGCAGGCCTTGCGCAAGTTGACGGCCACCATCAGCAAAACCAATACAACCTGTATTTTTATCAACCAGTTGCGTGACAAAATCGGCGTCTCGTTCGGCAATCCCGAAACGACGACCGGCGGCAATGCGCTGAAATTCTATGCCTCCGTGCGTCTGGACATCCGCAGTATCGGCAAATTGAAGGACGGTGAAGAGGTGAAGGGAAACCAGGTACGGGTCAAGGTGGTGAAAAACAAAGTGGCTCCACCGTTCCGCAAAGCCGAGTTTGACCTGATGTTCGGCGGCGGCATTTCACACGCAGGCGAGATTGTGGACCTGGGTGCGGAGTCGAATATCATCAAGAAAAGCGGCGCATGGTACAGCTATGGCGATACCAAACTCGGACAGGGACGCGATGCCGCCAAACAGTGTGTCACCGACAATCCGGAGCTGGCGGAAGAATTGGAAACACTTATTTTTCGGGCGTTGAAAAAGTAATATCAAAAGAAACACACCATCCGCTTTGCCGTCAAACGTTGAAGTGCAGCATGAAATCAATAGATATTGTCGAGTGTCACCGGGTGCTTCTTTCCATTGCGGTGGAATTTGACCGGATTTGTCGGAAACACGGGATTCCTTATTACATGATCGGCGGCACCCTGCTGGGCGCCGTTCGTCATCGGGGATTTATCCCCTGGGATGACGATATGGATTTCGGCGTGCCGCGCGGCTGGTTCGACCGGTTGCCTGCGATGCTGGCCGGGGAACTGCCGCCGCACCTGCGGGTACGGCAACTGAATGAACCGGACCTGTCTGCCTCCAATTTCCTTAAAATAGAAGACTGCCGTACACGCCTTGCCTACAAGGGACTGGAGCAGTTCAAAATGGGGATCAACATTGACCTGTTTCCGCTGGACGACGGATTGAAAACGCCGTTCGCTACACGCCTGTTCACGCGCTACGTCCTGCTGTGTCTGCGCCTGAAGGATTTGCTTGCCCTTGATCCGGCCATACGCAAGGGCTTCAAAAAATGGGCGGCCCGCGGGATTCGCTCGCTGTGTCCCCTTTCGACTGGCAGGCTGTTAAGCCATGTCGAAACATGCATCCGGAAACATACGGCAACCGCATCCGGCTACTACATTAATTATTATGGCGCATGGGGAATGAAAGAGATGGTGGACCGAAAACACTTCGGTCGGCCCCGGGAATATCCCTTTGAAAGGTTGCGCTTCTTCGGCCCGGCCAATGCGGACGCCTACCTGACAAGGCTGTACGGCAACTACATGGAATTGCCGCCGGTCGAAAAACGAAGCAGCCATGCGAACGGACAGTATGCCATGGAGGAATCGCCGTTTGAACAAACCGTAACGCAGGATGCCGGCTCCCGATAATTTCCTGCGGAGAATCGTGGGCGACTATTTCCGTTTTGCAGTCAATTTCTTCAGAACCGCAAGCGTCTACCGGAAAAAGTATACCTCGCAAAAAGCAGGGAATCATACGCCTTCACTGGTCGTTTTTTTCGTCGACGGAGCGATGATTCACGGCGGTTTGGGAGACCGCCTGAAAGGAATCATAAGCGCCTATGCCGTCTGCAAGGCTAAATCCCTGCCCTTCCGGATTTGTTTTGACCATCCGTTTATGTTGCAGGATTACCTGGTCCCGAACCGGTACGACTGGATTACCAAACCCGACGAGCGGATTGTTTTTTCAAAAAAGTGCGCCAAAATCATCAATGTGCATAACTATCCGCAATCCAATGCCCTGTTCCGCATCCCCTCCTCCTCTTCCATTCAATATCATGTATACGGAAACATGAACATCCTCGAGCGGATCAATGAACGGTTCGCAACGCATTTCCAATGGGCCGACCTGTTCGATGAACTCTTCAGGCCTTCCGCTCTGCTGGCCGAATCCATCAGGGAACATATTGCTCGAATCGGAGGGGATTACGTCACCCTGCATTTCCGTTTTCAGCAGTTGCTGGGCGATTTTTGCGACCCGGACGGCGAGACCCTGCCTCTTTCCCGGCGCGAATGGCTCATTCGCCAGTGCCTCGACTATGTAGCGGAACAGCAAAAGCTGATTCCCTCGCAAATACTGGTTTTGTCGGACAGCCATTCCTTCATAAAAAGGGTGGAAGAGCAGGCGATGGAGAAGGTTCATACCTTGCCGGGGAATGTCGTCCACATGGATTATGCCGGAAGCGGAGACGGCCTGTTGCCTGCTCACCTGAAAACGTTTCTGGATTTTTTCATGCTGCGACACGCCATCAAAGCAGTCACCGTCGTAGCGGACAGGATGAGGATTTCCGAATTTCCGCTTTATGCCGCCCTCTCGGCCGGCATACCCCATGAAACCGTTCATCTTGTATGACACTTCAACTCTTTTTCCCTGCAATCCCCGCCCGGCGCAGCGTCTTTCGTTGCATCGCTGCCGATGTCCAGTATCCTTGAGCCGTCGGCTTCTTCCGTCATTCTGACGTGCAGGGTGTCGTCAGGGAGAAGCATCGCAATTTTTTCCGGCCATTCGATGAAACACCGGGCGCCGCTGTAGAAATAGTCTTCGACGCCGATGTCCTGCGCTTCGGCCGGTTGGCAGATGCGGTAGAAGTCAAAATGATAGACAGGTTCGCCCGTTGCGCTGCTGCGGTATTCATTGACGATGGCGAAGGTGGGACTGCCGACAGCGTCATCCACGCCCAGCGCTTCGCATACGGCCTTGATGAAGGTTGTTTTTCCGACACCCATTTCCCCGTGAAAGGCCACCGTGGTACGGTCGCCCATGATACGGATAAATTCCGCGGCGGCCCGGCGGATGGTTTGCAGATTATGGACGGCAAGCAACATGAGCGTTCATCTGGGTTGCATGGATATGAAGGGAATCAGCATTTCTTCGAGCGAAACGCCGCCGTGCTGAAACGTGTCCCGATAGTAGGAGACGTAGTAGTTGTAATTGTTCGGATAGGAGAAAAACGATTCGCCGGTAGCAAAGATGTAACGGGTACTCAGGTTGGGCGAAGGCAATCCCGCCCTGGCGGGGTCTTTGATTTCGAAGATGTGTTTGGAGTCGTAGCTCATGTTTTTCCCCATCTTGTAGCGCAGGTTGGTACTGGTGTTCCGGTCGCCTATCATTTTGATCGGGTTCTCTACCTTGATGGTGCCGTGGTCGGTGGTAACGATGACCCTGTATTTCCTTTCGGCCAGGCTTTTGAACAGTTCCAGCGTGGTGGAATGTTGAAACCACGAGCGCGTCAGACTGCGGTAGGCGGCTTCGCTCTGCGCCAGTTCGCGAATCATCTTGCTTTCCGTACGGGCGTGCGAAAGCATGTCTACAAAGTTGATGACAATGACGTTCAGCTGATTGTGTTCCAGCGAAGCAAGGTTGTTCAGCAGTTTCTCGCCGTAGGGCGAATCGAGAATCTTGTGATACGAAAAGGTGTATTTTTTGCGGAAACGTTCAATTTGCGTCCGGATCAGCGGTTCTTCGTTGATGTTTTTCCCCTCTTCGCTTTCCTCGTCAACCCACAGTTCGGGGAACATCTGTTCGATCCGGACGGGCATCAGGCCGGAGAAAATAGCGTTTCGGGCGTATTGCGTCGCTGTCGGGAGGATGCTGTAATACAGGTTTTCGTCGAACGTGAAACGGTCCGACAGCAGGTTTTTCACCACCCGCCACTGGTCGAGGCGGAAATTGTCGATCAGGATGAAGAACAGTTTTTCGCCGCTGTCCAGCAACGGAAACACTTTCTTCCTGAACAGGTCGGGACTCATCAGCGGCCGCTGTTCGGGATGCTGTATCCACCGGAGGTAATTTTTCTTTACAAACTTGGCGAAAAGGTAGTTGGCTTCCTGTTTTTGCCTGCGGAGCAACTCCTTCATCTCCGCCTGCCCTTCTTCGAGTTCCAGTTCCCAGTAGATCAGTTTCCGATAGAGTTCGATCCAGTCGTCGGTCGTCAGGGAATCGTTGATTTGCATGCCGATACGGGCAAATTCCTGCTGATAGCCGACCGTCGCCGTGCTGGAGATGATGTCGCTTTTGTGGAGATTCTTCTTGATGGAAAGCAGCAGTTGATTGGGGTTGACCGGCTTGATGAGGTAGTCGGCGATTTTGTTGCCGATGGCCTGGTTCATGATGCTTTCTTCTTCGCTTTTGGTGACCATCACCACAGGCACGTCCGGATTCGTTTCCTTGATGGCGGACAGGGTTTCCAGGCCGGTCAGTCCCGGCATGTTTTCGTCCAGGAAAATGATGTCGAACCGCTGTTCCCTGCAATATTCAATGGCGTCCTGCCCGCTGACCACGGGCGTAATCTCATATCCTTTCTCCTGCAGGAAAAGGATATGTGGCTTCAGCAGGTCGATTTCATCATCTGCCCATAAAATCCGGTCTTTTTTTGCTGTCATATTTTTGGGGATTACTGTTTGCCTGTTCCATGAACGGCAAAAAAAGGGAATAAGTATGTGACGGTGGCATAAAAATTTTTCCGGGATTGAAAAAAGTCGTATTTTTGTAAGGGTTTTGCCATTAAATAAAAAACAGACATGCATCAAAATGACATTTACAATCGCTTTCAGGAGTTTCTGCAGGAAAAGGGGGACGGGAATTTTTATATTCTTGAACAGCAGGTACCGATCAAAGTGCAAACGGACTATTTCGAATATTCCAACCAGCTGCGCAAGTCTCCGCCCCGGTTGGACGAAACGGACTGTGAAGCGTATCTCGCCCGGCTGCGACTGCCGGACACGCCGGAGGAGCAGAAAAGGAAACTGCTTGCCTCCCTGGCCGTTTCCGGCCAGGCAAAGGCCTACGGGATACTGAAGCAGTATGCGGAGGAATGTGATCCTGCCTTGAGCGACTGGGCGTATCTGGCGCTGATGGAAAGCCGGATCGTGCTGGAGACCGAACTGTCCGACGGCAAGCAAATCTACATCTCCACCGGCATGGGAGGCGAGGGACAGCGGCTCCGGTTCTTCATTCTGCTTGCGGCTTCTTCCGACGTGCCGTTTCTGCCCTATCAGCGGCAGATGATCGAGCAGGAATCAGCCTATTTTCTGTCCGGAGAAAACGGCAAAATCGAAAGCCTGACCATTCGGGAAAAACATGTGGAACTCCTCGTACTGCTCCCGATACAGGTCGACCTCAACCGTCTGCTGGGAAAACTCATCAGGGAATGTAATCAATACGGTAATTTTCTGTCAAAAAACATGATGATAACGAACGTAAGGGTGTTTGACGAGGAAGAAATCACCAAGTTTCTGCAACAAATACATGGAAGTCATCAGGCAAAGTCTTAAATACGGAGTGGTAGGTATTGGAAACACGCTGGTATCGCTGGCCGTCATCCGGGTCATGACCCGGTACGGCGGATGTTCGCACACGTTTTCGAATTTCACGGGATATGCCGTCGGATTGATAAACAGCTACCTGTGGAACAGGCTGTGGACGTTCCACAGCACCGTCAACTGGAAAAGCAGCGCCATCCGCTTTTTCGGCGTATTTGCCGTGTGCTACGTGTTGCAACTGGGTGTGTTGCTGCTGCTGAACAGCTATTGTCCGGAACATCCGCCGGCCTATGACTTCTTCGCCCCCCTGCTGCTCCGCTTCGGGATAGACCCGCTGTTCTACAATCAAATCCTGTCGACCGCCTTTTATACGGTACTTAATTTTATAATCAACAAATTTTATACATTCAAAGCCTGAACACTCATGGAAAAACTGTCTGTTATCATCCCCTGTTATGACGAGGAAGCCTCTCTGTCTGCCTCCTACCGGCGCACCAGGGAGGTATTGAACCGTGTTGCATACGACACGGAAATTATTTATGTGAACGACGGAAGCCGGGACCGGACAGGGAAGATGCTGGACGACATTGCCGCAGCGGACGCGCGGGTCAAAGTGATCCATTTCTCCCGCAATTTCGGCCATCAGCCCGCCGTATCCGCCGGCATCCAACACTGCGACGCCGACTGGGCCATCATCATGGACGCCGACCTGCAGGACCCGCCAGAGCTGATTCCCGACATCCTGCAACGCTGCAAAGACGAACAGGCCAACAGCGTCTATTGCGTCCGCCGCTCGCGCGAGGACGAAGGCTGGTTCAAGCGTTTGTCCGCCAAGTTCTTCTACCGCACGCTGAACCGGATGACGAGCGAGGTGAAATTTCCACTGGATACGGGCGACTTCCGGCTGATTGACCGGAAAATCATGACCGAGTTCAAACGCCTGCATGAACGAGGAAAATA
This sequence comes from Tannerella sp., assembly GCA_031276675.1. GTDB lineage: Bacteria > Bacteroidota > Bacteroidia > Bacteroidales > Tannerellaceae > Tannerella. Next base: position 791 of record JAISMO010000048.1, on the reverse strand, counting down.
CATTCGCGGCCTGGTCAGCTGGATCGGTTTCCGGCAGGTACCCTTCTTCTACGAACGGAAGGCGCGCGTGGCCGGCGAAACGAAATATCCCTTCCGCAAGATGCTGAGATTCGCCTCGACCGCCTTGCTGTACTTTTCCAAAAAACCGCTCCGCATGGTAATCGGGCTGGGATTCTTTGCCGTACTGGTGGCCACAGGCCTGGCTCTCTGGTTCACACTGGGCAAAATCTACGGTTTCAGCAAGGCCGAAACCGGCTGGACATCACTGATCACCGTCATTACTTTTTTCGGCGGCGTCCAGCTGCTGACCGTCGGCGTGCTGGGAGAGTACATCGGCGTGCTTTTCGACGAAATCAAAAAACGCCCCGAGTATATCATTGATGAAAAACGGAATTTCTCCGGCAACAAATCCGACACAGCCTCTCCGTTGGTTTAGCTGACGGAAAAAAGGGACAAAAAGGACAACGGGAAAAAAGGAACCGGAAAGCCGCTGCAGCGGCAGGCAGGATAAAAAGAAATCCGGCCAAAGCCCTTGCAGACCGCCGATGCAGACCGTTCCGCACGGGTTTTAGCCCAATTCTCTTTTATGGCCGTTTGCTTCAGCTGACGGAAAAAAAAAGGAAGAGAAAAGGAAGAAAAAACAGAGAAAAAACCGGAAAAATCCCCCTCCTCTCTTCACACCCTTTTTCTTTTCAGGAGCGTTTTTTGTGCTTTGCTCATACACCGCCCCGCCTTATCTGTGTTAAACATTCTTATTTTTTCTGTTTGCCATGCCGTTTTTTGGAGAAAGT
>JAISMO010000154.1 GCA_031276675.1 Tannerella sp. | reverse complement strand
CGTTTCGAGAAACATTTCCGGCCGCCAGGCGAAAACAAATGGATCCGGCAGTACAGCATGTCCGTACTGCCGGATTTTTTATGCGCTTTCGGGCACAGGCGCTCCAATACCGCATCTCTCTTGAGGAACTGAGCAAAGCAGGCCTTTTTCCAGCGTACTTCGTTTGATGTTTCACTTTTCCGCCTTCATGACTCCGGCATCGTTATCGGCGTTGTTCACCTTTTTCTGTCCGGACTGGAAGGTGCGACCGAAAGAGAAGTTGTACGAGAAAGTAAAGAGAAACATTTTGGATAAATCATTGATATACATACTTCTTTTATAGGAAGCGTAAGCCGATCTGTTCTCCGTGTCCTGACGGAAATCGTTGGAGAAAGGCGACCATGCACCTAAACCGAAATTCATCTTCCTGTATTTATAGCCCAAGGAAAGAAAGTGCAGTTTCTCTCCGCCGCTCATGGTCTCTCCATAGAAGCGATTCCAGGGATTCTGCCATAAAAACATCGCGTTGAAATTCCGGTAGTTTCCGTTCAGTGTAACATTGAAGAAGGGATTGTTGTACACATGTCGGTAGGTATTCCCGTGACTGACATAGTGATTGAGACCGCCGTTGAAGGATAGCGTCAGAATGTCTTTTACCGGACCGACGCGGAGGTTCAGGATAGCGGCCATATACTGCCAGCTTTGCTGGTTGTCCCAGGTCTGAATAATCCTGTTGCCTTCCGGAAACTTTTCGTCCATAATGGCCGAAGGCTGATATTCGTACTTTCCCTGCACGCCGGCGTAGAAAATGCCCTTCCGCCATTCGTAATTCAGTTCGGACTGATACGCAAGGAAAGGCTTTAGGTTGGGATTGCCCCGCTGTATCTGAAGCGAATCGATGACCTGTTCCACCGCGCTCAGACTGGAGAGCGAAGGCATGTTGTTGCTGATGCGGGCGGTCAGGCGGACGGAAGACTGTCCGGGCAGGGGATGAAACAGCGCCAGCCGGGGATTGAACGTGTAGTAGTCATAGTCACTGCCGTTCCCCTCCTGCCGGAAATTGGAACGGGTGACGCCCGCGCCAAGCGTATAGTCCAGTTTCCGCACTTTGCCTTTCCATTCGCCGTAAAAGAAGGTTTCACCCTGTTGCATCTCTGTCCGGTATTCATGGCCGCTTTTGTAGGTATTGTCGCTGTATGCCTGCGTATGGCGCAGTCCGGCGCTCAGGCTGTTTGCACCCAATTTCCTTTCGTAAATGCCTTCGCCGATCCATGAATACTTGTTTCCGGTGACGAGGCTGTTCACGTCGGTCAACAGGGCGCCTTCGCGGCTTTCCCGGTAGATGCGGGTTTCGTCCGCATGATGGTACGTACCCACCAGATTAATCGCCAGCATCCGGTCGTTTTTCAGATTTTCCTGATAATAAAGGTCAAATGCCGGGCGGGAAGTCCGATTCTTTGTCTGGTCGAACATCTGCACGTAATCGTCCGGACGGTCCCTGTTGTAAAGCTTGCCGTTATAGTCATAATGGGGTCGATCGAATGTGTAGAAACGAATGGTCGCATTGAACATGCGATTTTCATTGAGGTAACTGTACGCCGTGCTCATTTCGTGCATGAACGATTGAAAATAGCCGGGTTCTCCAGTTTCCTTTCGCCGGAAGAAGGAACCGTCGGCAAAAGAGAAAGTTTCTTCATTGTCGCGCCACATCTGACGGGAATCGCGCTGATTGAACCAGTAATTGATGGAAAAGTCCGACTTCCTGTGGTTGATTCGCCCGTTGAGATAGCTGTTCCCGAATATTTTCGGCTGAACAGAGTTCATGATACCCATTCCCAGATTGCCGCCGGTTTCGTGCCTTCGCACGATGTAGTCAATCACCGCTTCGGCGTTGCCGTAGCGCAGTCCGGGATTGTCGTGAAATTCCACGCGGATAATATCTGTCGGCAGCAAGGCAACAATATCATTCACTCCCGCCTTCACGCCGTTGATGCGCAACTGTACTTCGCCGCCGCCGAGTACCGAGATGCTGTGCATCACAGGATTGACCTGCAGGCGGGGCAGCATCAGTTGCTGCAGCAGGTCGAGGCCGTTGCTCGAAGCACTGATTTGCCGTTCGGTGGGAAAAATGAGTTTCCGGTCGATCCGGCTCGTTGAGGCCGAAGCGGTCACCGTGACGGCGTCCAGTCCGACAGCCTCCTCTTCCATCAGGATGTTTGGCAGGGCGAGGTTCCTGGACAGTCCGGCCACTTCGATGTACAGCGTTTTGTATCCCATAAAGGAGAGCGCCAGGCGGTAGTCGCCCGGCTTCAGGTTCGGAATCGCAAACCGGCCGCTGTCGTCCGACACGGTTCCCGTCACAAAGACGGAATCCGGGGTCTGCAATACTACATTTACAAAGGCCAGTACTTCGTTGGTTTTGGCCTCCCTGACGACGCCCTTCAGTTCAATATGCTGGGAGAAGGCGGTCGCTATGGTGCTGACCAGCAGCACGCATGTCACAATCATTTTTTTCATGTTCACGAGTTTTGATTTGAATCACACTTTTAATTAATCGTCTTTATTATCACTTCACAAAGTTTGCTTTCATGGAATGAAACCGAACCGTCGTTTTTCTCCCTGGTGACGGCCGGTGTGCGCGTGGCCGGATTGCAGCAGTTCGCATACGCGCTGATCCATCGCAGTTGCGGCACGTTGAGCGCGGTGAGAAGTCCCTGCGGAATCAGCCATTTCGCTGCGTCGGCTGTGGCCGCACTGTACACATTGTTTTGCAGGATGTCAAAATCTCCGTCCTTTTCAGGCATGTAATCTTTCTTTTTCATCTTCATCTGATTTTTAACTGTTTATATTTAATAATGGATAAGTTGTCGCATGTTTCGGGTGCTTTCCGGTGTCCTTTTCCGGATGCCCTGAAATCATTTCCGGATGCCCTGAAACCTTTTCCGGATGCCCTGAAATCGCATCCGGGTTCCCTGAAATCATTTCCGGGCTCCCTGAAATCGCATCCGGATGCCCTGAAATCATTTCCGGGCTCCCTGAAATCATTTCCGGATGCCCTGAAATTGCATCCGGACTCCCTGAAACCGTTTCCGGATGTCCTGAAATCGCGTCCGGACGCTCGAAATAATTTTCGGAAGCCCTGAAACGGTCCGGGAGAAAAAAAGTGCGGAAGGCACGGGCCTTACCGGTACGGGCGCACGGGATGCGCTTTCCGAAAACCTTTGAATGTCGTATGTTTGAATGGTATGAAGCTGGTTGTGCACGGAATGGAGACAGGGAGTCTGGGGGCGAATACGTCAATCCCTTTGCTGGGTTTAGCGGCCGGGTTTGAATGGGAAGCAGAGATTTACCCCCCCCCCATAACATTTATTAACATCATAGGGATGTTTTTGGCAGGCGGACAAACGGTCGGGCCATGCGCGTAAGGTCGAAAATTTAAAGTTGCAGTCATGATTCAAAATACGGTTTTAAAAGATACAAAAATGAATATCGGCGGCAAAAG
>JAISMO010000140.1 GCA_031276675.1 Tannerella sp. | reverse complement strand
GCGAAGTGCGCTACTCCTCCGTCATGAAGCAGTATCCGCAGGAAGCCGGCGAACTCTTCCGCGCCGCCGAAGACAACGCCCGCTGGCGATACAACAACTACAAGCGCCTCGCCGCGCAGGACTGGAGCAGATAAGCCGTTCGGAAAAAGAAAGCGTATGAACAAAAAGGGGGTGCCGGAAAAGGTTACCCCCTTTTTTATACTCCGGCGTGCGGGACGGGCATGTGCATGGGCACAACGGCTGTTGCTGCCGGAAATGCGGAGCCGATGTACGGATTCAAAAAAAACGGTCGGATGCAACATCCCTGAACAAATGCACCGTTCGCTTGTTGTATATATGAACAGATAATTCATATTAACTTGTAAACAGTGCAAACATGAACAAAACAAAATTGATTAAAGAAGTATCGGCAAAAGCCGGTCTGAGCAGAGCCGACGTAAAGAAGGCCGTTAATATTATGACGGAGATCATATCCGGAGAAATGGCGCAGGATGGAAAAGTAAGTCTTTTAGGCTTCGGCACTTTTTATGTAGCCCGGAGGTCTGCACGCAAAGGGGTCAATCCGAGTACGAAGCAGATTATCCAAATCCCTGCCGGGAAAACAGTCAGGTTTAAAGCGGGTACAGAACTGGCCAGGATTGTAAAATAAGGAGTTTCCCAATTGTATCGAGTGCGTGTGTCGGGAGGCGTTCAAAACCGCGGAACTGCTTCCTGACACATTTTGTTCTGCAAAACTTCGCACGCGGATGTGCGTCCGTGAAGGGCCTGCCGGCCTGTCGGTCCGGATTATTTTCTACCTTTGCCGTCAAAATAACGGATACCGATGATTACTTTTTTTATTTCCATTGTATTGCTGATTGGCGGCTATGTGATTTACGGCACACTGGCAGAGCGGATTTTCGGAGTGGAGAAAAACAGGCAGACTCCGGCCTATGCCCTTACCGACGGGGTGGACTATGTTCCGATGAAATGGTGGAGGGTGTTTCTGATACAGTTCCTCAATATTGCCGGGTTAGGCCCCATTTTCGGCGCGGTGATGGGTGCGATGTACGGCCCGGCGGCGTTTCTGTGGATCGTATTCGGCAGCATTTTCGGCGGCGCGGTGCACGACTATCTGTCGGGGATGATGTCGCTGCGCAACCGGGGGATGAGCCTGCCCGAACTGGGCGGAAAATATATGGGGGGAGCATTCAAACAGTTCATGCGGGGTTTTACCGTGATCCTGATGATTCTGGTAGGAGCGGTGTTCATTGCCGGCCCGGCCCGGCTGCTGGCCGATCTGACTCCCCCGTGGATGGATTATACCTGGTGGGTCGTGGCCATCTTTATCTATTATGTGCTGGCGACGCTGTTGCCGATCGACAGGATTATCGGCAAAATCTATCCCGTTTTCGGTGCAGCGCTGCTGTTCATGGCGGCGGGAATCTGTTTTGCCCTGATATGGAATCACGCACCGGTTCCGGAGGCTACGCCGGGCAATCTGCACAACATGCACCCGGACGCCGAAAACTATCCTCTTTTCCCCATGCTGTTTATTTCGATTGCATGTGGCGCCATTTCCGGTTTCCACGCCACGCAGTCGCCGCTGATGGCGCGATGCATGGAAAATGAAAAACAGGGGCGGCGGGTGTTCTACGGCGCCATGATTACGGAAGCGGTCGTAGCCCTGATATGGGCGGCGGCGGCGATGAGTTTTTTCGGTTCGGTGGACGGGCTGCACCGCTTTCTGGAGGCAAACGGCAACAATGCGGCCGTGGCCGTACAGCAAACGGCCCGTTCGTGGCTGGGTCCAGTCGGAGGGCTGCTGGCCATCCTGGGGATCATCGCCGCACCCGTCACATCGGGCGACACGGCGTTTCGCTCCGCGCGGCTGATCGTGGCCGACTTCCTGCATTTCGGACAAAAGAAACTGCTGAACCGCATCTGGATTTCGCTGCCTCTTTTCCTGGCCGGATTTATCCTGCTGCAGGTGAACTTCGACATCATCTGGCGGTATTTTGCCTGGGCCAACCAGACGCTTGCCGCCGCCACACTCTGGATGATTACCGTCTACCTGGCCGGCCGCAAAAAAACATGCTGGTTTACCTTCCTTCCGGCCCTGTTTATGACAACGGTAGTGGGTACGTATATTCTGATGGCGCCCGAAGGCTTCCGGCTGGATTACGGCCTGAGCCTCTGCATCTCGGTGGCTGTCACGCTGGCGCTGGGGGGATGGTTCCTGAAAACATTTCCGAAGGGGACGAAATGACACTTTTTTTGAACGAAGACGGACGGCCTGTCGAAAAATACATCATCCCAAAATGTCCATTAGGAGCATTCATTCATTTTGGATATTTGGGGGATTATACGCTGCCCGCCACGGTTCCGTGATCACCGGAGACAGTCCCGTCCGGATTCAGGTCTGTTTCCGTCTGAAATGGACATTTTGGGATCATTTAACTCATGTCACGCATCATCCGCCGGGCAGCCTCCATGCAGGCAGGCCGTTCCGTTTAACAATGCGGATCAGCATCCCGATCCGATGCAGATCGGCGCCCCGATCTAATGCTGATCGGCATCCCGATCCGATGCTGATCAGCATTCCGATCCGATGCATATCGGTCGCCCGAAGGCCCCGGATGCCGCGCAACACAAGCTGTTAGCATAAAACGGATTCATAATGAACGCTTTCCGTCACCGGATTGCCGACGGAGACCTTTTAGGTTAATTGTTGAACGTCACAGCCAGTCCGATCTTGACAACCATCGGATTCAACGGATAATGCGGCATGGAGAAATATTGGGGGTGATTGATTATCAGGCTTCCGAGATTATAGCCCGAGACAAAGAAACAGGTTTGTTTGAGATGACAGTTGGCGTAGGCATTGAGCAGGGGATAGCCGCCCATTTCCATCTGATCCTGAAGCTGGAATTGCTGGGTGGCCGGTTCATAACGGGGAACGCGGTAGGGGGTGTAATAGTGTACGTCTACTCCGAGCTGCACGCTTAACACCCTGACCGGCTTGAAGGCCACATAGAGGTTGGAGCAGGCGCTCAGCTGCGGCAGAGGCAACACCCTGCCGTTGCTGCTCAACTGGTAGACCAGTTCGTTTTCCCATCCGAATCCCTTGTGGCGGAAATCCTGTTTCAGCCGCCCGGTGATGACCTGCAGGCCGGCTCCATACTGTGCCGGCACGCCCTCTGTGTTGAAAAAGACATGATTCCGAATGTTCTCCACTCCGGCGGAAAGTTGCGTGTGCGTCTGCTCCCAGGCCACCAGCCCTTCGACATATACCCGCCGGATATGGTTCAGATCCGCGTCCCACCGGAAATAGCGGCCGTGGAAATGCCGCTGATAGAAGGCCGGTCTCAGGTTTTTGACATATCCCCGTACCTGAACGGTGGCCTCTTTCCCCAGCAGGCGGAAGTGGGTGCGCGCGTCGCCTTCAAGGCGAAATTCGCCCAGGTCATCTCCCAGTACGCACAGTTCGCCCTGCGCCTGATACGTCAGGAGGCTTCCCCTGCGTTTGGCCAGTTCGGCGCCGATGAAGGTGGCAAACTCTTCGTATTTCATTTTCCCGATCATCGAATCTCCCGGCAGAAAAAACGTTCGCTGTTCGACGGCGGCAAAAGCCGTCAGCCCGAACTTCGCCCAGTCCTGAAATCCTTCGCGCAGGGCAAGGGCCACCGTATTGTTCAGTCTCCACATCGACGTATAGTCGTTCAGCAGCGAATCCGCCTTTCCGAAACGGTTGGCGTAGCACGTGTCGACCGTATGGGCGCGGTCGGTCGAAATAAACCGTCTGCTGTGGTTTCCGTATTCGACGGTATGAATCACGCTGGAAACGGGTACAAAGACTTCATCGGCATGTGGGTCTTCCTTCTCCTCTCTGATTGCCGGCGGCGAGGCGTCCGGCTGAGCGCCGGCGTTTTCTCTCGCGGCTTCCGTCGCGGCCCGGGCTTCCCGTTCTTTTTTTGCCTGTTCTTTCTGTCTCCTGTTTGCCTGTTCCTTTTCGGTCAGTTCACGATAGAAACCGAGGTTGTAGCGGTGCGAAAGGAAAAAGTTTTGCTCCCGTACCCGGTTCCACACGCTGGAAAAACGGACGGGAAAGGATCGGGTATCCACCTGGCGGCGTCCGTTCGTAAAATCGTCGGGATGCGTAATGTAGCGGTCATTCGTCAGGCCGCCGTTTTCGCTGTTGACCATGTTGAAGTTGCGGACATGTGCATAGGCTTCGTAACGGTCGGAGCGGTAGCTGCCGAAAAACCGGTAGTTAATCATCTTGTTGCCGTTCGACTGGTAATGTCCGCGGCTGTACACATAGTCAAAATCACCTCCGGCATTGATTTTCCTGCCGAAATTGCTTGTCAGGAAGATTTTCAGCTGTTCTTCGCGGTTGGTCGATCCTCCGGCACGTGTGTACAGGATGTTGCTGTAAGGCACTTTCGTGTCATAAAAACAGCCGTTTCGGGGCGTGATGACGTAGGTGTCATAGACGTCGGCGAAGATGAAATCGCGTGCTTCGTTCCGTTCGGCGAAGACGCGGCTTTGAGAAGGCGAAGCGATATTGCCCGTATGCGCCACGGCAATGCCCTGTCCTTCTGCAAGCGTGCGGTTGGACATGTTCAGGTAAGCCGTATCCATGGGTACCCTGTAAGCATCGCCCAGTCTGGTCAGGCGGAAAGTCGTGATGCGGTACGTGGCCGTCGAATCGTTGACCTCCGTCAGTGAATCGGGCAGTTGCGACGCCGCATTTCTGGCGGCCAGCGAGAATCCGCCGCGCCCGCCGGGCGGACGGTTTTGCGCCGCAAGTTCCGTGAAACAGACGGCGATCACACAGCATAGTATGTACGGAATGGGTTTCATACGGCGACAAAGATATAACGAATCGGAGAATTACACCTTAAGCAACGGGGGGACGGGGGAGGGGATTGAGTCGGATCACTCATCACTTGCTGTCGGCCAGTAACAGATAATCGAGCAGCGTCATGGCGGTCATCGCTTCGACTACGGGAACGGCGCGCGGCAGCACGCAGGGATCATGACGGCCGCGGGCCTTCAGGATGACGTTGCGTCCGTCCCTGTCCACCGTTTCCTGTTCCATCAGCAGGGTAGGGACGGCCTTGAAGACGACGCGGAAATAAATATCTTCGCCGTTGGAAATGCCGCCCTGAATGCCGCCGGAAAAGTTGGTGCGCGTACGGATGCCGCTCCCGTCATTGAAGAAGCGGTCGTTTTGTTCGGAGCCGCGGTAGAGGGGGGCGTCGAATCCGATGCCATAATCGAATCCCTTTGCGGCATGAATGCTCAGCATTGCGGCGCCCAGTGCCGCGTGCAGTTTGCCGAACACCGGTTCGCCCAGGCCGGCCGGCACGCCCTGCGCAACGCATGAGACGACGCCGCCTGCCGTGTCGCCGCTCGCCTTGATGTCGCCGATCCAGGTTTCCATCTCTGCGGCCTTGACCGGGTCGGGGCAGCGTACCGCGTTCGTTTCCGTCAGGTTCAGATCATATTCCCTGTAGCTGCCTTCCAGGCGGATGTGGGCGACCTGTGAAGTATAGGCTCGAACCGTGATCCCGCGTTGGCGCAGGAGCAGTTTGGCGATGGCGCCGCCCACACACCGGGTAATCGTTTCCCGGGCTGACGCGCGTCCGCCGCCCTGCGGGTCGCGGATGCCGTATTTGATCTGGTAGGTATAGTCGGCATGTGACGGGCGGAAAAGATCTTTCATCGCGTCATAGTCCGACGGACGCCGGTTTTCGTTCCGGACGATGAATCCGATGGGTGCGCCGGTGGTGCGTCCTTCGTAGAGGCCGGAGAGGAACTCCACTTCATCCGCCTCCCTGCGCGAAGTGGTGATGGCGGATTGCCCGGGACGGCGACGGGCCAGCTCCTGCCGGACAAACGCCATGTCCACGGACAGTCCCGCCGGACAGCCGTCAATCACGCCGCCAATCCCTGCGCCGTGTGATTCGCCGAACGAAGTGAGTCGATAGAGGTTTCCGAATGTATTCATTGCAGATGGAAGAGACCGTATTGTCGCAAATGCCCGTTCGTTCAGCAGCTACACTGTTGGCCGTTGCAGTCGCAGCGGTCATCACATCCGCACTGACATCCGCCGGGCTGCATGGAATTTGACAGTTCGGCGATTTCTCCGGCCGTCGCTTCATGCACATCCAGCACTTTTCCGTCGAAATGAAGCGTTTCGCCGGCCAGCGGATGGTTGAAGTCCATCAGCACCGTGTTCTCCTTTACCTCCAGCACGGAACCGTTCAGTTGTTCTCCGTCGGAGCTTCTCATCGGCACCGTATTCCCCTCGCTGATATAGTTGTCGTCGAACCGGCCGTCCACTTCAAAGACGTTCTTCGGCAGTTCGACTACATTTTCTTCCAAGTATTCGCCGTAGGCATGTTCCGGCGAGAGAGAGAACCGGAACGTATCGCCCGCCGCCAGCCCGCTCAACCGCTTTTCAAAAGCGGGCAGCATGGCGCCCAGGCCGAAAATAAACTTCAGGGGATGTTCCACGGTTGCCCGTTCCATCAACTCGCGTTCCTCGCCTTCCCCCACATTCAGGTCATAAGAGACCGCTACAAATTTGTTGGCTGTAATATTCATCTGTATTTTACAAAAATAATTTGTGCGCAAAGGTATAAAAAGTTTCAGGGCAACCGCACCAAAGTCAGCATAAAGAAAAAAAACGGGTAACGTGTTGCCCGTAATCAGGATAGCGTGCGTGGAGGAGAAGCGCGTGGAGCGGACGGAGGCAACAGGATAAAAGACCGCCGGTGCACACTGTTCCGCACGGGCTTCAGCCCCATTTCCATTCATGGCCTTAACTTGATGACATCGGGTTTTAACTGACGGATGAAGGGACCGTGTCCGAACTGTGACTGTCAACGTACCGCCGAAGAAGGTTCAGCGGTTGAAATACAGTCTTGCAGAATTTATATTCCCCGCGCACCGCAGCAGCGTTTTGTGTTGAACGGACGGGAAAAAAACGGAAACAATTGCGGAAACGGGATTATTGCTTACCTTTGTACCAAATAATTATGTTTTATTTACGATCAGGCATCATGAGCAGGAAATGGTTATTTTCAGGGATCGTTGCTCTTGCGGCGATGACGATGACGGCGCAGACAGCCGAGCTGAATGCCCGGCTTACCATCAACAGCGACAAAATACAGGGTTCCAACAAGCAACTGTTTACGACGTTGCAAACGGCGCTGACGGAGTTTATCAACAACAAGAAATGGACAACCGCCACGTTTGCACAAAACGAACGTATTGACTGTACCTTCACGATCATCCTGAATGAAGTGCAGGACAATCACTTCAAGGGAGAGATACAGATTCAGGCGCGCCGACCGGTATATAATTCAACGTATACAACCACCGTATTCAATTTCCGCGATACGCAGTTTGATTTCGACTACACCGAGTTCGAACCGCTGGAATATACGGAAAACGTATTGAATACCAATCTGACGGCAACGATCGTCTTCTATCTCTATACGGTGCTGGGACTGGATTTCGACAGCTTTTCGCCCAAGGGCGGAAGTGCCTTTCTGCAGGAGGCGCAGCACATAGTCACCCTCGCACAGTCGCAAATGGCATGGACGGGCTGGAAAGCGTTTGACAGTGACCGCAACCGCCATGCGCTGGCAACGGCGCTGACCGAAAACAACGGCGACGGCTTCCGTCAGTTCTGGTATGACTATCACCGGAAAGGACTGGACGAAATGGCGGCAAACGCCGACCGCGGACGCACCAATATCATCGCCGCTCTGCCGGCGCTGACCGCCCTGAAAAGCGCCCGACCCAACTCCGTGCTCCTGCAACTGTTTTCCGACGCCAAACTGGATGAAATCGTAGCCGTTTATTCCAAGGCAACGACACAGGAAAAACAGGAAGGGCATAAAATACTCTCGAATCTGTTCCCGACGGAGACTTCCCGGCTGGAGCCGTTAAAAAGATAAGCTATGCTGAAATCCCTCTCCATACGCAACTTTATTCTGATCGACCGGCTGAACATCGAATTTGAAGACGGTTTTTCCGTCGTGACGGGCGAAACCGGCGCCGGGAAATCCATTATTCTGGGCGCTCTGGCCCTGGTGCTGGGCCAGCGGGCAGACAGCAAAAGCATCCAGGCTCATGCGGAGAAATGCATCGTTGAAGCGGTTTTCGATCTGTCGGCCTATCATCTGGAAGCCTTTTTCTCCGAACATGATCTGGAATATGACACCCGGAATTGCATTTTGCGCCGCGAACTGCTAAGCTCCGGCAAGTCACGCGCTTTCGTCAACGATACCCCGGCGCCGCTTTCCGTCATAAAATTATTGGGCGACAGGTTGATCGACATCCATTCGCAGCATCAGAACCTGCTGCTGGCTGATACGCATTTTCAACTGAACGTGGTGGACGTCATGTCCCGGACGGAAACCCTGTTGAAAACATACAGGGAAGCGTATGGCCGTTATCTCTCCCTGTCGACGCAGCTGACCGGACTTGCGGAAAAGGCGGCGAAAGCGAAAGAGGAAGAAGAATACCTCCGTTTCCAGTACGAAGAATTGAAGGCTGCACGCCTGATCGAGAACGAACAGGCGGAGTTGGAAGAGGAATGGGACACGCTGACTCATGCGGAAGAAATCAAACTTGCGCTCTACAAAGTCGCCACGCTCCTGAACGGAGACGAACAGAACGTCATCGGGATGATCAAAGAGTCCGTTTCGGCAATGACGGGACTGGCATCCTGCTTCCCGAAAGCCGGAGAATATGCCGAAAGACTGCGTTCGGCCTGCATTGACCTGAACGACCTGAGTTCGGAAATGGAAGTCTTGAAGGAAGATATTGAATATGACCCGGAACGCATGGAACGGGTCAACAGTCGCCTGAACATGCTGTACTTCCTGCAACAGAAACACCGCGTATCGTCCGTCAGGGAACTGATTGCCTGCCGGGATGCCTTTGAGGAGCAACTGCAACTCATTGATTCGTTTGATGAACAAATCGCCTCGCTCACCGGGCAACGGGAGGATGTCTGCCGACGCCTGACGGAACAGGCCGCCCAAATCAGCACGCTGCGGAAGAAAGCCGCCGCGTCGGTCGAACAGCAGCTGGTCCGGCGGATGCAGCAGCTGGGTATGCCCAACACCCGTTTCCGGATCGAGTTCACCGCCAGACCGCGACCGGCCGCAGACGGAATAGACGAAATCGCTTTCCTGTTCTCAGCCAACAGGAACGAGCCGCTGAAGCCGGTCGCGCAAACGGCCTCCGGCGGAGAAATCTCCCGCCTGATGCTCTGCGTCAAGGCCATGATTGCCGGATTTGCCGCCCTGCCGGCGATTATTTTTGACGAGATCGATGCGGGCACATCCGGCGACATAGCCGACAGGATGGCCGGCATCATGCGGGAACTGGGCCGAAACATGCAGGTAATTGCCATCACACACCTCCCCCAGATCGCCGCCGGAGGCCGGGCGCATTACTTCGTTTACAAGGAAGATACGGATGAACGTACCTGTACCCGTATCCGCCGGCTGGACGGGGCGGAACGGGTGCATGAAATCGCCCGCATGTTGAGCGGCGCCACGCTGACGGAGGCGTCCGTAGCCAACGCGAAAGAACTGTTGAATCTGAAACCGCAGGCAGATCCGGTATGAAAGACGAGGGGATGTTATTCGGGATTCGGGCCGTTGCGGAGGCGCTGCAAAGCGGCAGGGAGATTGACAGGCTGCTTGTAAGAAAGGATTTGCAGGGCGATTCGGTCAGGGAACTGTTCGGGCTGCTGAAGGCGCGCGGCATCCGCTGTCAGCGCGTGCCGGCGGAAGGATTGAACCGCATCACGCGGAAAAACCATCAGGGCGTGATTGCATACGTCTCTGCGGTGACTTATCACCGGCTCGAAGACGTGGTGCCGGCCGTGTTTGAGCAGGGGAAAGATCCGTTTCTGGTATTGCTGGACGGCATTACGGACGTGCGCAATTTCGGTGCGATAGCCAGGACCTGCGAATGTGCCGGTGTGGACGCGCTCGTGATCCCGTCGAAGGAAAGCGTCACGGTCAATGCCGACGCCATGAAAACCTCGGCCGGCGCCTTGAATCTGTTGCCCGTATGCAAGGAACACTCCATTCGCGGAGCGATCCGGTTTCTCAGGGACAGCGGCGTAAAGGTGGTCGCCGCCGACGAAAAAGCCGTCCGGAATTACACGGAAATGACCTGCAACCTGCCGGTCGCCATCGTGATGGGAGCGGAAGACAGGGGCGTCGCGGCCGAAAATCTGCGCCTGTGCGACGAGGCGGTCAAAATTCCGCACTACGGCACGATTGCCTCCCTGAACGTTTCGGTCGCGGCGGCCATCCTGACCTATGAGGTCGTCCGGCAAAGGAAACTCAACGGCTCGACGGCGGAAGACGCGACCGCTTCTCCCTTCGGAGCAAACGGCTGACGGGACGGGAAGACGCACAAAACGACCCCGCGCCGGACCGAATGCCGGCCATTCCCTTTTTTCCTTACCTTTGTTCACTGTTACAAATAATTTGAAAGATGTACGGATATGTCAAAGCAGGTGCGGCAGTTCCGCTCCTGCAGGTGGGCGACTGCGATTATAATATCCGGCAGATGGAACATCTGCTGAGAGAGGCGGAGGCGCGGGGCGTTCAGATCCTCGCCTTCCCGGAACTGGCCGTTACCGGTTATACGTGTATGGACCTTTTCGCCCAGAAATGTTTGCTCGAGAAGGCGGAAGAGGCCTTGCTGGAACTGCTCCGGCGGACCGGGGAGGTTGAAACGCTTTGCATTGCCGGCATACCCCTGCGCGCGGAAAACAAGCTGATCAACGCGGCGGCAGTCTTTCAAAAAGGAAAGATTGCCGGCTTTGTTCCCAAAACCTATCTGTCGAATTACAGGGAATTTCAGGAAAGGCGCTGGTTTTCTTCCGGCACGGAATTGCGGAAGGAAACGGTAAGGATCGGCGACGGCGAGTATCCTGTCTCCACACAGCTGCTGTTTACGGCCGGGAAAGTGTCGGTCGGCATCGAGATTTGCGAAGACCTCTGGGCGCCCGTGCCGCCCGGCGCGCTGCTGGCCATGCAGGGCGCCAATATTCTGGTCAACCTCTCGGCCAGCAACGAACTGACCGGCAAGAACGACTACCTGAAATCTCTGATCAGGCAGCAGTCGGCCAGCTGCATGGCAGGATATGTCTACGTCTCGGCCGGCTTTGGCGAATCGACTACGGACCTGGTGTTTGCCGGCAAGAGTTTCATTGCCGAAAACGGCGTCCTGCTGGGTGAATCCGAACGCTTCCCGATGCGGGAAAAACTGCTGATCGGCGAGATTGACGTCGATTACCTGAATCACGACCGCCAGGTAAACACCTGTTTCACGCAGGGACTGAGTGTGCTTCAGCAACGTTCCGCACCTGTAACCGTGCCCTTCGAGCTGTCGGAGGACAGGAAAGTCACGCCGGTCCGTCCGGTCGATCCGATGCCGTTTGTGCCTGCGGACAACGCCCTGCGCGACGAACGCTGCGAAGAGGTCTTTCACATACAGATCAACGGACTGGCCAGACGCTTCCTCCATACCCGCGCCGAAACAATGATCATCGGCATATCCGGCGGCCTGGATTCCACGCTGGCGCTGCTGGTGGCCGCCATGACGCTTGACACGCTTGGCCTGTCCCGCAAACAGATCATCGCCGTCACCATGCCGGGCTACGGAACCTCCGGGCGAACCTTCCGGAATGCCTCTCAGCTGGCCCTTTGCCTGGGTGTCACCTTCCGGGAAATATCCATCACAGCTGCCTGCCGTCAGCATTTCCAGGACATCGGACACGATGAAAAAATACAGGACGTCACCTACGAAAACACGCAGGCACGTGAACGCACGCAAATCCTGATGGACCTGGCCAACAAGGAAAACGGACTGCTGGTCGGTACCGGAGATTTGTCCGAACTGGCGCTCGGATGGACCACCTATAACGGCGACCACATGTCCATGTATGCAGTGAACGCGGGCATACCCAAAACGCTGGTGAAATATCTGGTCAAATGGGTGGCGCAACACAAGGCGGACAAGGTCTCAGGAGACATCCTGACGGACATTGTCGACACACCCGTCAGCCCCGAACTGATCCCGCCCGGCGAAGACGGCGCCACAGGCCAGCAAACGGAAGAACTGGTCGGCCCCTACGAACTTCACGACTTTTTCCTCTATCATTTCATCCGCTTCGGCGCTCCGCCGGAAAAGATCTGTTTTCTTGCCCGGCAGGCCTTCGAGGGCGTCTATTCGCAGGAAATCATCCGGAAATGGCTGCGCGTCTTCTTCCGCCGTTTTTTTGCCCAGCAGTTCAAACGCAGTTGCCTGCCCGACGGCCCGAAAGTCGGTTCCATCAGCCTGTCGCCGCGCGGCGACTGGCGTATGCCCAGCGATGCCTCCGCCGAGCTCTGGCTCAGGGCGATTGACGCGCTGGACTGAACCGATCTAACCTGTGCGTTAGAGAATAAAACCACCCCAGCAACGATTTACAGCACCCGTAAAAGAAATGGATTTGCAAAACCGAAATAAAAGACAGACCTTTGCGGAATATAAATATAGTTAATACGGAAACAGAATGAAAACAAAAACCGGAAACTTGATTGTGTGCGGTCTGCTGTGCCTGACGCAAATGACCTGCACGCAAAGCGAAAAAGTAAACTATGCCGACCTCTATGATCCCGTTGCCGACGTGGGGCAGTATAAACTGCCCGCGCTCAGCCGGACGCCCGGAATCTGCCGGGAGGTAGCGGTCGAGGGAAACCGTCTCAAGGATTATCTGCTGGCGGCCTCGATTACCGGCCTGACGGCGCGGGCGCTGGAGCAGGGCAAAACGAACGTGGGCGTATGGATGGCCTGCAATGCCGACCGTGCGGTCGCCTACCGGAAAGAACGCGCCTCGCTGGAAGCGCGCGGATGCCGTTTCCTGCCCCAAGTCGATCCGCTGCAACTGGCCACAGATACCTTTGAAGCGGTCGACGGCATGAACGTGACGCTGAAACACCTGTTCGACGGCTATATCCTGACTGACCTCGAACAGAATCCCGAAAGCGGATCGGTGGCAGTCACGGCATCGCACGTCTACAACGGCCTGATTGTGGACCGGCCGGACCGCGAACGCTTCGAAAAAGCCGGTTACAAACTGCTGTACGACGCCTCGGAAAAAAACGTGCGCGAGGCCTGGAACGAGTTTGGCGACCGGTGCGAAAAAACGGGGCTGGTGATTATGCCCAATGACACGTGGGAACTGCGCGACGTGGCCATTCAAAACGGCTGGTTCTTCCTGAACCTCTATCCCCGGCCCCACGACGCGACGAACGGCGAATACTGGGACCTGTACGAAACCGTTTGCCGCACCCTGGATTCGCATCATCTGATCTACGGCTGGGAAGCGGGCCGGCACAACGAACGGGAAATCAATGAAACGGCTTCGCGCCATGCGCAGGCGTCAGCCGTCAACGACTGGTTCTACAATGCCTGCCTGACGAGCGCCGACTACAGGCGCCGGCAGGAGCCTGTCCTGGCACGCGTGCTCGACCCGAAAACCATTGACTACCACAAAAACAAACGGCTGGTATCCTTTTTCATGACCGACGGCGACAACAACCAGTGGATGATGGGCGGCTTCATCGAACACTGGTATGACCTGCCCGAAAGCGCCGCCTCGAAAGTGGCTTTCGGCATCGCCGCAACCACATTGCCCCAGATGGCGCCGGCAGCCTTCAAATACATCCTCGAACGCCAGCCGCAAAACAGTACGCTGCTCGAGGTGCAGGGCGGAGGCGTGTATTACAGCGACACCTATGCCGCTGAACGCAACCGCCCGGAAGACCTGCGGGAAAAGGCGCGCCTTACCTCGGCCTACATGCGGCAGCACCGCATCCGGATGGTCGGGCTGATGGCCAACCGCGAAGCCGGTTCGCCCGAAGCCATGGAAGCCTACCGGATCTTCGCCGAAGCAAACGACCAGCTGGCCGGTATCCTCGCCTACCAGTATACACCCTATGCCGCCGGTGCGGGCGACATCTACTGGGTCACCAATAAAAAAGGCTATGACATCCCGGTGGTGACAATCAAATATTCCCTCTGGAACGAACCCTACCTGCGCGAACGCGAGGGAACGCCCCGATACATTGCGCGCTGTCTGGACAAGGACCGGAACCATCCCGAATTTAACCTGATCGGCATCCACGCATGGAGCCGTTTCTCCGATCAGGGCAAAGACTGCGACGACCTGGCGGAAACGAAAGACGGCGTCATCGGCGGCCCCGCCATCGCACGGCTGCTCGAAAACCATCTGGACGATTCCTACGAAACGGTCAGCCTCGAAGAACTGGTTTGGCAAATCCGGATGAAACACCGTCCGAAACAGACGAAAAAATACCTGGACAGCCTGCTGTAGAAAAAAAGACTTACCCCGGCAGAAAGCACGGTGCAGACAGACAGGAGCGACCACCCGGATGGAACCGGGTGGTCGCTTTCGTTCTGTTTCGCCTGCATTCCGGAAAGCCGGTTCGCAAAAACCGTCCCGCACGCAGCGGTGCACCGCAAAGGGCTGTACTTAGTATATGGAGTTTTCTTCCTGAAGTAAATAGCGCAGCTGATCCAACAGCATCGGAATTTCCGCAGGATCGATACCGGCATGGACCAGATCGGGAATGTCCTGCCTGAACTGCGCGTGAAACCGGTCAAATCCCCCGTCTTCGGCCTGCACGGCAGAGCGATAGCATGTCAGCGCATTTTGAATGTGCTGCAAGGCCCATTCCGTATGTCCGGCATTGAGGAAATCCGGCATTTGAGGCTGGTGCTTCAGCAGTTTCCCGTAATAATGAAGCGCCTGGTCACAGGTCCCGTTCAGAAACGAACTCCAGGCAATGGCACGCCATATCTTCGGCGTTTCCGGCTGTAGATAATCGGCCTTGAAATAGTATTTCAGCGCCTCCGTCCTGTTTTTCATTTCCAGACAGCAGTGTCCCATGCAAATCAGCACCGAAACCGTATCCGGACTGAGCCGTTCGTAACGGCGATAAAAAGCAAGCGCCTCCTCCGGCCGTTTGAGCAGCCGGCAGCAGTCGCCCAGCCGGCGAAGCAGCCACGGACTGTCCGGATTCAGCAGTTCGGAACGCAGATAGGACGCCAGTGCACCCTCCCAGTCGCCGGTCATCTGCCTGCAATAGCCTGCCTTCTGATACAGCATCTCATCCTGCGCCTCACGCTCAATTAACTGATCATACAGGGTCTGCGCATCGGTATAATAGCCTTTCCGCAGATAGGCTCCGGCAATATCCAGCATCGTTTCGGCGCCGGACAGATACGGTTGCAGCGCCGGGAGGAGGTGGAAATCAAGTGTCCAGTTAAAGACGTCCTCAAATTCCGTGTGACGGGGAAAGAGTTTGTAAAAGCGATACAGGTCCTGGATATACTGCGAAGTAATGCTTTCCACCTGATTATGCCTGCTTTTCAGCTCCTGCAACTGCTGTTTGTTCATGGCGCTCAGCTGACCGTCCATTTGCTGCATCATCTGTTTCCGGTGAGTTTCCGGAAGCCTGTGCAGGCTGAGAAACAGCGAATATTTGTCCGAATTGCACACAAAGGAAGCCTGCAGCAGGGTTTCCAGCCCAACATTGCCGGAGATTTCCCCGGTTCCGAAGCAGGAATGGCGGAGGGTAAAGGGCAGGAACCAGTTACTCAGCTCGCTGAAAAACCCGAAGTTTTTCAGATGGATAAACGTGGAATGCAATACGTCGAGTCCTTCTTCCTGTAGACGGGCATATTCTTCGAGTTTTTTCGTCACGTTATTGTCGGCGGCGAGGTCTTTCCATTCCGGATTCATTTCGTCGCCCGAAAAGTCGGACAGCATCCCGAAACGTTCACCTTTCGAAGTAAACTTCAGCTTCATCATTTCCGGAAGAATCTCCTCCTGTATTTTGTGTGTCACTTTTTCCGTCTCCCTTGAGAGGATAAAGCGCAGGATGATGGTCTGCATGATTCGCCCGAAGTCCGGCGCTTCGGCCAGGGTATCCAGGCGATGGCGGATACCGGGATAGTACATCGTCCGCTGCCGGTACCTGTAAAGCGTCAGGCAAACGGCTATCAGGGCGCGGATGCGGACTTCCATGTCTTCCGCGGCGGCCGCGTCAAACAGGAGGTTGAGCTTTTCCCGGTCAAACGATATTTGCAGTCCCAGCAGCAAAGCCGACACGATTTGACATCTTGCCGTCGCCGGATAACGCTCGTCTGTCAGCGCCCTGCGGAGGGACGCCGTGTCATCGCCGGACAGAAAATCCGTTTTCCACACGTTCTCGAACAGCTGTTCCGTCAGGGTCTCGAAACAGGCCGGCTCGTCCTTTTCATACTGTGACGGCAATCGCTTGACAAGGTCGGCCACTTCGACCGGATGAAGATTCAAAAACATCCATGAACGGAATTGTCGCATACCGGTATCGGACGACTGGGCCTGATGCCGGATTCGGTCAGTCAGTTCGTAAGCGCCTGTGCGGATATCCGCATAGATTTGCTCCCGTGCCGGGTCGCGGCTGCCTTCGGCGTAGTAGTGCAGGAGGTAGCGGTAGGTGTTCTGCAACTCGTTCAGCCTGTTCTGCCAGGAAAGAAGCTGCACGCCGAAGATCAGGTTTTGAATCCGTTCAAAAGCCGTTTTCAGTTCGCCGCCGTCCAGGGCATCGGTGATACCGGTATACGCCAAATGTATTTCTTTTGTTCCCATTTTTTCGTATTTACATCAATAGCCATGCCAAAAGTAAAACTATTTATGCGATATTTGCTACCTTTGTCACCCAAAAAAATAAAATCATCTCAGATGAATCACATTCGCAATTTCTGTATTATCGCTCATATTGATCACGGAAAAAGTACGCTGGCCGACCGTTTGCTCGAATATACGAAAACGGTGGAGGGGAAAGACCTGCAGGCGCAGGTATTGGACGACATGGACCTGGAGCGTGAACGCGGCATTACGATCAAGAGTCATGCCATCCAGATGAACCATGCGTATCAGGGAGCGGACTATACCCTGAACCTGATTGATACGCCGGGACATGTCGATTTTTCATACGAGGTCTCGCGTTCGATTGCAGCCTGCGAAGGAGCGCTGCTGATTGTCGACGCGGCGCAGGGCATTCAGGCGCAGACGATTTCCAACCTCTACATGGCCATCGAACACAGTCTGGAAATTATTCCGGTGATTAACAAAATCGACCTTCCCAGCGCCATGCCCGACGAGGTGGAAGACCAGGTCATCGAGCTGCTGGGATGTCGGCGGGAAACGATCCTCCGTGCCAGCGGCAAGACAGGCGAAGGGGTATACGCTCTGCTGGATGCGATCGTGGAACGGGTGCCGCCACCCGGAGGAGACCCCGATGCACCGCTGCAATGCCTGATCTTCGATTCGGTATTCAACTCCTTCCGCGGCATCATCGCTTATTTTAAGGTAGTCAACGGCGTCATCCGCAAAAACGACCGGGTGAAATTTATTGCCACGGGAAAAGAATATGAGGCAGACGAGGTGGGCATCCTGAAACTGACCATGAGTCCGCGCGACGAAGTGCGGACGGGCGACGTGGGATACATCATATCGGGCATCAAAACCTCGCGTGAGGTGCGTGTAGGCGACACCGTTACGCACGTCGCACGGCCGGCGCTCGAGGGAATTGCCGGCTTCGAGGAAGTGAAACCGATGGTCTTTGCCGGCGTCTATCCGATCGAAACGGAAGATTTCGAGAACCTGCGGACCTCGCTTGAAAAACTCCAGCTGAACGACGCCTCGCTCACCTTCCAGCCGGAAAGTTCGGCCGCACTGGGCTTCGGTTTCCGGTGCGGCTTCCTCGGGCTGCTGCACATGGAGATCATCCAGGAACGCCTCGACCGCGAGTTCAACATGGACGTGATCACAACAGTACCCAACGTCTCCTACCGGATATACGACAAAAAGGGAAACTGCATGGAAGTGCACAACCCGGGCGGACTGCCCGATCCGACAATGATCGACCGGATCGAAGAACCCTACATCCGCGCCTCCGTCATCACGCGGACGGCCTACATCGGGCCGATCATGACCCTGTGTCTGGGCAAACGGGGCATACTGGTAAAACAGGAATACATCTCCGGCGACCGGATCGAAGTCTTTTTCGACATGCCGCTGGGCGAAATCGTGATTGACTTCTACGACAAGCTGAAAAGCATTTCGAAAGGCTATGCCTCGTTTGACTATCACCTGCACGACTTCCGCGAGTCGCGGCTGGTGAAGCTGGACATCCTGCTGAACGGCGAACCGGTGGACGCGCTTTCGACGCTGACGCACATCGACAACAGCACAGCCTTCGGACGCCGGATGTGCGAAAAACTGAAGGAACTCATTCCCCGCCAGCAGTTCGATATTGCAATCCAGGCAGCCATCGGCTCCAAAATCATCGCCCGTGAAACGGTGAAAGCCGTCCGCAAGGACGTAACGGCCAAATGCTACGGCGGCGACGTCTCGCGCAAGCGCAAACTGCTCGAAAAACAGAAGGAAGGTAAAAAGCGAATGAAGCAGATCGGAACCGTCGAAGTGCCTCAAAAAGCTTTCCTGGCCGTGCTGAAACTCGACTGAAACCCTGCCTTTTGCCGTTTGCTTCAAAATAATTACTTTTGTCTTTCGGAAACAGTTAAATACAACCATCACATGACAACCGTAAGGAAAGGAAAGGAACAGCCGGCATCGCCCGCCATGCAGCCCGAAGCGCCCGGTCGTGAACAGCGCCCGCGCTACATCAACCCGCATACCGACTTCGGTTTCAAGAAACTCTTCGGCACGGAGGCCAACAA
>JAISMO010000118.1 GCA_031276675.1 Tannerella sp. | reverse complement strand
GCCGTCCGGGCGGGAGGCTGGCGGGCGGGCGTCGTGACGATGGCGCTGCTGCTGCTTTCGCCGAGGTTCCTCGGTCATGCGTACAATAATCCCAAGGATATTCCTTTTGCGGCGGCGATGACTGCGGGGTGTTATTTCCTGATGCGGTTTTTCATGCAATTTCCGGATGTGAAGAAGAAAACGGCCGTCTGTCTCGCCCTTTCCGTAGCGCTGGCCATAAGCATACGTATCGGGGGAGTGATGCTGTTCGGCTATTTCGGCGTTTTCGGGCTTGCATATCTGGCAAACCGCTATTTTGCCTGCCGTAAACGGAACCGGAATGAGGCGGCAGGGCTGTTGAAAAGGCTTGCATCGCGATTGCTGCTCTATGCCTTCGCCATCTGCGCGGCGGGATATTTTGCGGGATTGATTTTGTGGCCTTACGGCCTGACGTCGCCCTTTGCCCATCCGCTGGAGGCTTTCAGGGAGATGTCTTTCTTTTCAATTAATCTCGGTCAACTGTTTGAGGGGCATTTCTCCATGTCCGCAGATATGCCCCGGTATTACATGCCGAAGTATATTTTGATTACTACGCCCCTTGCCGTCACGCTGGGAGCGATTATCTACCTGTTTGCAGGGGGATTGAAGCGCGCCGCACGCCCGTCGACTTTTATAGTTTACTTTGCGTTTGTGTTTCCCGTTTTATGGATTGCGTATACAGGCGCAAATGTGTATGGCGGATGGCGGCACGCGCTGTTTACATACCCTCCGATGGTTGTTGCCGCCGGACTGGGGTTTAATGCACTGATGGAACGGGCGAAGCAGATGCGGTATCTCAAGCCGGCGCTTATTGCGTTGCCGTTTGCGTTGTCGGCAATTCCTGCGGCGCACATTATCCGTAACCATCCGCATGAATATGTCTATTTTAATGTGCTCGCCGGTGGAATCAACGGGGCGTACGGCAACTACGAGACGGATTACTATTATCATTCCACCCGTGCGGCGGCGGAATGGTTGAAGGAAAATGCACGGTCGGAGACGGGAGATAAAATCGTTGTCGGAAGCTGGCATCCGGCGTCGGTGGAATACTTCCTGCGACGCGATACGGCACGGTTTCGTACCGTTTTCGTACGCTGGTTTGAACGCATGGGAGAGGATTGGGACTATGCCGTCTTTCCCGTGACGGGCATTACGCCGCAAGTCATCAAAAGCGCGCATTTCCCGCCGCAAAACACCGTGCACACGATAAAAGTGGACGATAAACCCATTTGCCTCGTACTGAAACGTACCGATAAATCGGCATACCGCGCCACGCTTTTGCTTAAGGAAACCGAAGACGAAACGCTTGACGGCGAACAGCGGAATATGCTGCGCATTAAATCGGTAAACGAATACTTTCATGCGCTCGAAGCGGATCCGTACGACGATTTTTCGTTGATAAAGTTAGCGGAAGCATGTCTGGACGCCAACCGCATAAGCCAGTCGGAACAGTATGTGCTCAAACTGATGGAATATTATCCGGACGAAAACAATATGGTTTTTGCGGTGAACATATACGGCGAGTATGCAAAACGTACGGGAAACCCGAAGTATGCGGAGCAGGCGCTGGCATTTCGCAGGCGAATGGTTTCCGACTTCTCCCGAAACCCGGAATACTATTATAATCTGGCTGTGGCTTATGCAGACCACGGCGATATGGCTGCCGGGAAAAGATTGATGGACGACTGCATGAAAAAAAACGGATATAACTTCCATTCGCACTATTACACGGCGGTTTATCTGGCCCGTACAGGCAATCGCGAAGTGGCTGTGGAGATTTTGAAAAAATGCAAGTCCGGATTTCCCGTCTACGCTTCCGTCGTGCAGGAAATGCTGACTGTCATTGAGGGCGGGCAGTAAGGACGTGCGGACAGGGAATCGCATAAATAAAAAAAAACGGGGATGCCTGCCTTTCGGAAGCATCCCCGTTTTTTTCAGTATTACCTCTTACCGCCACGCTCTCACGCCGGCTTCTTCCGGGTTTACGGTATTACGGCGCCCATAATTTCCGTCCACGGCCCCTTCACCCCGCGCGTATTCTCCCACCGGGCGGCGAAGTAGATCCATTTCCCGCGGTCGTCGCCGTGGAAGGTCAGCCGCAGCGGTGAACGGGTGGCAAACTCGCTGTGGCGGAGCTCCGACCAGTCAACCGGCCTCTCCCCGGCCATCACCCAGCACAGTTCCATGCCGTGCACTCCGTGCGGTTTGCCGTGTCCCTTCCCGTCCCTGCCGCCGAATTTGACTTCGATGACGGCGGGCGACGGGGTGACGGTTTCGACCTTCGGCTCCCTGTCCGGCGCGGGTGCGGGCGTCGGCTTACGGTCGTGCGTGGGAAGCGCCATGCCGACGAGCGCTTCCGCGGGCACGGCCGGATTCAGAATCAGCTGCCCCTGTATAAAAGGGCGCAACACCTTCTCAAGTTCCGCACGCGCCGTATTTCGCCGCTGAATGGCGGCATGAGTGCGCGTCTCGGGATTCCCGGACACACGGACCGCGGCGTCGAAAGCGGCGATGAGCGGGTTGAGCGCATCCACGGCAGCGGCCGACAGATTCCACTCTTCCCGGTTGGCCACCACCTGATCGCGTATGTGGTGCACCTTGTTTTGAAATTCCAGCGAATTGGACGGTAGATAATCGTATTTTCCCATAATTTTTACTGTTGATAGATTACGTTTTTTCTCTCCGTTTATTATGTTTTTGGCAAGAAAAAATATTTTCCCCGAAAGAAACAAAGGTTTTTCCCAAAGGAAAAGAATTTTGCCCCACAGGAAAAATGTCTTTTCCCGAAGGAATAAGTTTTTACCCCAAAGGAAAAAAGTTTTTTCCCATGGGAATAATATTTTTTCCCAAAGGGCAAAAGTTTTTTCCCGAAGGAAAAATATCTTGCCCCAAAGGAAAAAAGTCTTACCCTAAAGGAAAAAAGTCTTTTCCTTTGGGAAAAAAGACTGTCCCCATGGGAAAAATCCCGGTTGAAATGTCGAAAGAGGCTGTCTGCGCGGGTTGTGAAGCGGAAGGAGCGGACAGGCGGTGCGTTTCAGGAGAGCGGGATTTTGTTTCCGCCCGATACGGTATCGCGGGATGTGCGGCGCGGCGGTCGGCAGTTCCGGCGTTCCGTTGCGGGAAGGACGGGGGCAAGGAGGTGAGTATGTCCGTCGAATCGGGAACCCTGTTTCGGTCTGCCTGTGCGGGCAAAGACAGGATTATTTTTATTCCGCAAAAAGACCGAAACGGGGCTAAATCTTTTTTTTGAAGCGCTGTTACAGGTCCCGCAGGAGGCTCTCTAAAGTCTTCGGCACGCAGATAACACGGATTTTACAGCGCTTCAATCACTGCTGCCTGTATTTCATTGATGTTTTCCGTCTGAAAGTTTGATGGCTTCTCCTTCACCGGTTGCCGGAATCCCGTGACGGATTACGACCCTTTCGGACGGAAACGGTTCTCCTTTCCGCACCTGTCTGGCGGAAGTCCCGCAGTGAACCTCCGAATCCTTGCACATCCGCGTCAGATTCCCAGTGACCGTTTCAATACATCCACCTGGGAATCCCAGAGGGTGATGGCGTCGGACTTCTCGTCAGGATCGGCAAAGTCGGTAATTTCGAGCGACGTGGCTCCGGTCAGCTCGATGTCGTGAATCATAAATTCAAAATAGGCGCGTTCATCCTCGTCGTTGAGCCAGTGGAAACGAATGGCTACTTCCGGTTTGATGAACACGATTTCCGCGTCTTCTCCCGTCTTGTTCCAGATAAAGGTACACCGGTACCTGTCAAACCTGACTTCGTCGGCAAACCAGGAAGCCAGTCCCATCGGCGTTGTCAAATGATTCCACAAACTGTGATTGGACACCTTGTCGAAGACATATTCGATATGAAATTTCTCTTTTCCCATGCTCCAGTTGGCAATTAACTTTTCGCGGAGCAAGATACAAAAAAAAATGAAAAGAAACAGGGGAATCCGGTTTTTTTCTTCCGAGATGTATTTTTTTTGTACATTTGCGTCCGATAACGAAAATGCGACGGAGATGAAGAGGGGACGAGTAGTCCCCCTTCTTTTTATGGACATGATTGAAAAAGATGTAATCATACGTTTGGCAGAGGCGCACCTGGCGACATCGGAATGTTACCTTGTAGACGTCTCGACAGGGCCGGACAACCGGATTGTGGTGGAAATCGACCACGACAGGGCCGTCGGCATTGACGATTGTGCGGCGCTGAGTCGCTATATAGAGGAGCGACTGGACCGCGAGGTCGAAGATTTCGAACTGGAAGTAGGTTCGGCAGGTATCTTTGCACCGTTTAAAATCATGCGTCAATATGTAAAAAACAGAGGAAACGAAGTGGAAATGCTGCTCGTGAGCGGAGAAAAACGAACCGGCACGCTTCAGGCTGCGGACGAACAGGGTGTGACCCTCCTCCTGGCCAGGACCGTCAAACCCGAAGGGGCTAAACGGAAAGTAAAAGTCTTTGAGGAACAGAGATATGCATACAGTGAAATAAAATATACGAAAAATAAAGCAAGATTCAAGTAAAGTTATGGCGAAGAAAGAACAAACAATCAGTATGATTGACACGCTGGCAGAGTTTAAGGAACTGAAGAACATCGACAAGGAAACAATGATCAATGTGCTGGAAGAATCGTTTCGGAATGTGATCGCCAGGATGTTCGGGACGGACGAGAATTATGACGTCATCATCAATCCCGCGAAGGGAGATTTTGAAATCTGGCGCAACCGGATCGTTGTAGAGGATGGCCGGGTAGAAGACTCGAATCTGCAAATTTCCATCAGCGAAGCGCACGCGATAGACCCCGACTGCGAGGTGGGCGAAGAAGTGACGGACGAAGTGCATTTCGCGGATTTCGGACGCCGCGCCATTCTGAACCTGCGTCAGACCCTGTCCTCCAAAATTATGGAACTTCAGAAAGACAGTCTCTTCGCAAAATACAAGGGACTGATCGGTTTCATTGTGATAGCGGAAGTCTATCAGGTATGGAAAAAGGAAGTGCTGCTGCTGGACGACAGAGGCAACGAACTGCTCTTGCCGAAAAGTGAACAGATACCCGGCGACTTCTACGCGAAAGGACAGTCCATACGCGCAGTGGTGCAGCGCGTAGAAAGCGAAAACAACAACACGCGCATCTACCTCTCCCGCACAGACAAGATCTTCCTGCAACGGCTGTTTGAACTGGAAGTGCCGGAAATCAACGACGGATTGATTACCATCAAAGCCATTGCCCGCATTCCGGGCGAACGCGCCAAAATTGCAGTAGAATCGTATGACGACCGCATCGACCCCGTCGGCGCCTGTGTCGGCATGAAAGGATCGCGCATCCGGGGCATCGTACGCGAGCTGCGGAACGAAAACATCGACGTGGTCAACTATTCGACCAACACCGCCCTGTTTATTCAGCGCTCCCTGAGTCCGGCCAAAATCTCCTCCATCCGCCTGTATGAAGACGAACGCAAGGCCGAAGTTTCGCTGCGTCCCGAAGAAGTGTCGCTGGCCATTGGGAAAAGCGGGTTAAACATCAAACTGGCGTGCATGTTGACGGATTACACGATTGACGTCTTCCGCGACATTGACGCAATGGATGAAGAAGACATTTATCTCGACGAATTTGCGGATGAAATAGATACCTGGGTCATCGACGCCCTGAAAAACATCGGATGCAATACGGCCAAAGCGGTGTTGGCCCTGAAGCGGGAAGAAATTATCGAACGCGCTGATTTGGAAGAACAGACCGTGGATGATCTGATTTCCGTGCTGGCATCCGAGTTTGAAGACGAAATGATAAACCGGACCGAAGAAGTTCCGGAAAAAAATCCCGAAGAAATAAAGTACCTTGATGAAACGGCTGCACCGCAACCGGAAAACGACGTGGAGCAAACAGCCGAAGCGGAAGACGTCGTTGAAGCGGAAGACGTCGTTGAAACAGCATGTGCCGTCATTCACGAAGCAGAAAACAGGGTTGAACCGGAAGCCGGAGATCAGGAGTAAAAGAATAGTATACATTATATGTCCATAAAAATCATTAAAGTAACAAGAGACTTGAATGTTGGCATCACTACGGTGGTCGATTTTCTGCGCAGCAAGGGCTTTCAGGTAGAAAGCAATCCGAATGCGAAGATTACGGACGAACACTACACCTTGCTTGTAAAGGAATTGGGGAAAGACTTGTCGCCGGCGCAACAGAAGCAGTTACTTAACAAACTGGTTTCGCCGGCGCCACCGCCACCGCCGCCGCTACCGCCACCGCCACCGGTTGTCGAAAAAAAACAGGAAGCGCCCAAAAAACCGCTGGAAATCAAAACGGAAATCCCCGACGACATCAAACCGAAATTTGTCACTGTCGGGAAGATTGATTTGTCATCACGGGATACGGCCAAGCCGGAAGGCCCTCAACCCCATCATCATCCGCCGAAAACCGGCGCCGGAGCGCCTCCGGAAGGAGCACGCCGGAAGGAACCGGCAAAGGCGGTAAAGCAGGAACCGGTGCACGTGATCAAAGAGGATAAACCCCGGCCGCCGGTGCGGGAAGAAAGCAAAGCGCCCGTGGTCACGCCAGGGAAAAAGGAAACAAAACCTGCGGTACGGGAACCGCGAGAGATCAAACATCCGGAACCGCCGGAAGCAAAAAAGAAGAAAGAAGAAAAGAAAAAAAAACCGGAACAGCCCATATCCGCTCCGCAGCCTGTCGCACAACCTGTGAAACCATCCGTCGAGAAGCCGAAACCGCCGGTTCAGGCCGGTATTCCGCAAAAGCAGGAAGAGACAAAACCGGCGCCCGATTTGAAGCCGAAGAAAAAGGAAGGTGAGGAAGAAATTTTCCGCCTGAAACAGTCGACTCCGGAAGTCAGCATCAAGGTGACGGGTAAAATAGACCTGTCGGCCATCAACCAGTCAACGCGACCGAAAAAGAAAACAAAGGAAGAGTGGCGGCGTAAAGGACGCAAGGAACGTGAGGAGCGGCGTAAAGCAGCCGCTGCCGCTGCAAAAACCAGGTCCGCCGCTACCACCGCTACCGCAGCCGGCGCCACTGCCAATACCGGTACCGCCAATACGGCCGGCGCCGGCAGCAACAGTGCGGCGAAAGGAAAGGAAGATGCGGCAAAGAAAAAACGGAAACGCATCAAAAAAGACCGGGTGGACATCAACGCCACACAAGGCTCAAACACCCGTTTAAATACTCCCCGTTCGAACCGCACGGATGAACGGAAACCGCAACACCGTCTGCGCAAGCCCGTGAAAGCGGAGGTAAGCGAGGAAGACGTACAGAAGCAGATCAAGGAAACCCTGGCGCGTCTCACCAGCAAGGCCACCAAAAGCAGCAAGGGAGCCAAATACCGCCGCGACAAGCGCGATGCCGCCGAAAAGCGGGAACAGGAACTCCATTTGCGGGAAGAACGGGAAAGCAAGGTGTTGAAGTTGACGGAATTTGTAACCGCCAACGACCTGGCCAGCATGATGAACATATCCGTTTCGGAAGTCATTTCCACCTGCATGAATATCGGCATGATGGTATCCATCAACCAGCGACTGGACGCCGAGACCATCAACATTCTGGCCGACGAGTTCGGTTTCAAGACGGAATACGTCAGCGCCGAAGTTGCCGAGACCATCAGGGAAGAAGAAGACACTCCCGAAGACTACGTATCGCGTCCGCCGATTGTGACCGTCATGGGGCACGTCGACCACGGAAAGACCTCGCTCCTGGACAACATCCGTAACGCCAACGTGATTGCGGGCGAAGCCGGAGGCATCACGCAACACATCGGAGCCTACAACGTCAAGCTACCGAACGGTCGCCGAATCACCTTCCTCGACACGCCCGGCCATGAAGCCTTTACGGCCATGCGTGCACGTGGCGCCAAA
Organism: Tannerella sp.; assembly: GCA_031276675.1. Taxonomy (GTDB): domain Bacteria; phylum Bacteroidota; class Bacteroidia; order Bacteroidales; family Tannerellaceae; genus Tannerella. The sequence continues at coordinate 10,230 of JAISMO010000118.1, read as the reverse complement.
GTGACCGACATCGTGATTATCATCGTTGCAGCCGACGACAGCGTGATGCCCCAGACCGTCGAGGCCATCAACCATGCATCCGCAGCGGGGGTACCCGTTGTCTTTGCCATTAATAAAATCGACAAGCCCGGAGCCAATCCCGAAAAAATCAAGGAAGAATTAGCCCATATGAATTATCTGGTCGAAGACTGGGGCGGAAAATACCAGAGCCAGGAAATTTCGGCCAAGAAAGGCGTCGGCATACAGGAACTGCTGGAAAAGGTGCTTCTTGAGGCCGACATGATGGAATTGAAAGCGAACCCCAACAAGCGTGCAATCGCCTCCATCATCGAATCTTCGCTGGATAAGGGACGCGGATACGTGGCCACGGTACTGGTCGGCAACGGCACCTTGCATCAGGGCGACGTCATGCTTGCCGGCACGCATTACGGCCGCGTCAAGGCCATGTTCAACGAGCGTAACCAGCGCGTCGAGAAGGCCGGGCCTTCCGAACCGGTACTGGTGCTCGGGCTGGACGGCGCGCCGCAGGCAGGCGACACGCTCAACGTGCTGGAGACCGAACAGGAAGCGCGCGAAATCGCTGCACGCCGCGAACAGTTGCAGCGCGAACTGGGGCTGCGTACCCAGAAACGCTTCGGACTGGAGGAACTGGGACGCCGCCGTGCGCTGGGCGACTTCCACGAACTGCACCTGATTGTCAAGGGCGACGTGGACGGCTCCGTAGAAGCGCTGTCCGACTCGCTGATCAAGCTATCGACCGAAGAAATTCAAGTCAACGTCATCCACAAGGCCGTCGGACAGATATCCGAATCGGATATAGACCTGGCAGCTTCGGCCGACGCCGTCATCATCGGTTTCCAGGTACGTCCCGCGACCACTGCGCGGCGCCGCGCCGAAAAGGAAGGCGTCGAGATACGCCTCTATTCCGTCATCTACGACGCCATCGAAGAAGTGAAGTCGGCCATGGAAGGTTTGCTTGCGCCCGAAATCAGGGAAGAGATTGCCGGTAACGTGGAAGTACTTCAAATATTCAAGATATCCAAAGTCGGCACCGTGGCCGGTTGCATGGTCAGGGAAGGCAAGATCAGACGGACGAACAGGGTGCGCATCATACGCGACGGTATCGTGATGCACACCGGCGAACTCGGTTCCCTGAAGCGCTTCAAAGACGAAGTGAAAGAGGTCGTGACGGGACAGGATTGCGGTATCTTCCTCACGAATTGCAACGACATCCAGGTGGGCGACATCATTGAAGCCTTCGACCAGATTGAGATTAAAAAAACACTGTAACGGAACGGGAGAAAACGCATCCATGAACGGATTGGACATTGTGCTGGCGGGTCTGGCAATTGCCGGACTGCTCAAGGGGTGGGCCGACGGACTGCTGCGCCAGATCGTCTCTCTGATTGCCTTTGGCGCTGCCATCTACCTGTGTTCCGAAGGGGCGGAGGCCCTCCACGGATACCTGTTACAGAAGGAGTGGATGGCGGAACAGACCGTGACTCTTGTGAGCTACGTACTGGCTTTCGTGTTCATTGCCGGCATCATCCTGCTGTCGGGATGGGTGATTCACAAACTTGTCAGCGTGACGCCCCTCAGCCTGCCCAACCGACTGGCCGGCGCTCTTTTCGGACTGGTCATCACCCTGTTCCTGATCAGTCTGACGCTGAATATGCTGGAAGGGCTTGACGGCCGGTCGCAACTGATTTCATACGAAACCAAGATGGAGTCGCAATTCTACTTTCACGTCAAGAAATTTGCGTCGAGCCTCTACTCGGCAGAATGGTTCTTTTGGATAAATCACTGACGGCAACAATGGCAAACAAAAAGAAGAAACTCCGGAAGGAAAAGCCCGGACAGCAGGAAGAACAGCCGGACGCCGCCTCCCTGCTCGGCAACCTGACTGCCGGCGAATACAAATATGGTTTTACGTCGGACATCGAAACCGAAACATTTCGGCGCGGACTGGATGAGGAGATCATCCGGCTGCTTTCCGCGCGCAAGGAAGAACCCCAGTGGCTGCTGGACTACCGCCTGAAAGCTTTCCGACACTGGCAGACAATGACGATGCCCGACTGGGCACACCTCGACATTCCCCCGATCGACTACCAGGACATTATCTACTACGCCGCTCCCAAAAAGAAGGAAGGCCCGAAGAGCCTCGACGAGGTAGACCCCGAACTGCTTCGGACCTTCGACCGGCTGGGCATTTCGCTCGAAGAACAGAAACTCCTGAGCGGCATGGCGGTTGATGCCGTCATGGACAGCGTTTCCGTCAAGACAACCTACCGCGAAACGCTCGCCGAAAAGGGAATTCTCTTCTGCTCCTTCAGCGAGGCGGTGAAACATCATCCCGATCTGGTTCAGCAATACCTCGGCTCCGTCGTCGGATACCGGGACAACTTCTTTGCCGCCCTGAACGCCGCCGTCTTCTCCGACGGCTCTTTTGTCTATATTCCCAAGGGCGTGCGCTGTCCGATGGAACTGAGCACCTATTTCCGCATCAACGCCGCCAACACGGGACAGTTTGAACGCACGCTCATCGTGGCCGACGACGAAGCCGCCGTCAGTTACCTCGAAGGCTGCACAGCGCCCCGACGCGACGAAAACCAGCTTCATGCCGCCGTCGTGGAACTCATTGCCGGCGAACGCGCCGAAATCAAATACTCCACCGTCCAGAACTGGTACCCCGGCGACAGGCAGGGGCGCGGAGGCATCTACAACTTCGTGACCAAGCGCGGACTGTGCAGAGGCGAAGGCAGCAAAATCTCCTGGACGCAGGTCGAAACCGGATCGGCCATCACCTGGAAATATCCGAGCTGCATCCTGGCCGGCGACCATTCCGTCGGCGAATTTTACTCCGTTGCCGTCACCAATCACCACCAGCAGGCCGACACGGGCACCCGCATGATACACCTCGGACGCCACACCCGCAGCACGATTGTTTCCAAAGGCATTTCCGCCGGACACAGCCAGAACAGCTACCGGGGGCTGGTGAAAATCTCGCCACATGCCGAGGGTGCGCGCAATCACAGTCAATGCGACAGTCTGCTGCTCAGTTCCACCTGCGGTGCGCATACCTTTCCCTGCGCCGACATCCGCAACGAAACGGCTATCGTTGAACACGAAGCCACTACCAGCAAAATCAACGAAGACCAGCTTTTCTACTGCAACCAGCGCGGTATCGACACCGAAAAGGCCGTCGCTCTGATTGTGGGTGGTTACGCCCGTGAGGTGATGAACAAACTCCCGATGGAATTTGCCGTAGAAGCGCAAAAACTGTTGCAAATCTCGCTGGAAGGAAGCGTTGGATAAAGTTGAAGAATGGTTTATTGGGAAAACCCGAAATTTGCCATTCCGGAACAACGTTTGGGTATGATCTTCAGCTCTTCCGGCGTTTCTTCGGTTTGAAAAGCCACTGTTTGATCCGGTTGATGCCCCAGGTGACAAGGAGGGGCTGGGCAATTTCCCAAATGACAGACCCCAGGACTTTGGTTGTCGAAAGCATATCGACCCGGTTGAAAACGGACGAAAGCGACGGCGCTACGCCTGCTTTTGCCGGCGGAACGCTTCTCGGTTTGCCCGTTCCCCTGCCGGGAGCAATGAACTGCGACAGTCCAAAAAGCAGGATGCTTCCGGCGTTTTCGCGGAAGTAGGAAAAATCTTCATTCAGTTTTTGTTCCCGTATCCGGCACTGTTCCTGCAGGAAGGCTTTACGTGCCGAGAGCATCTCCTGCGGGGTTTGCTTCGCTGGTTGCTTCATGGTTGTTTTCGTTAGTGGTGAGGGCGGAAATGACTGTATTCAGGATCATCTTTCGGAACGTTTGCCTGTAGAGGACAAGGCCGCCCATAATCAGCAGGTAGAGGAGGGACACAAGCGCGAACCCGATGTACAGCGAGTGGAGCCGGTCTCCCAGAAAAAAGGCCAGCGCAATGAAGGCAAAGAACATCAGGAAAAGCGCCAGGATGAGCAGTATCAGGCCGTACGAAAGAACGGAGATGAGTTTCCCCGTCCGTTCGTATGCGCCTAATTTCAACAGTTCGAGTTTCAACGCGGCGTAAGTAACTGCGTCCTCTTTCAGTTCGCGGAAAAACGCCTCCGAATCCTTTTTCATAGATATGTCAGGCTTCGCTTTGCGCTTCGGAATCGACGATGGCCGTTTCCGTCTTACTTTCCCTGTAGGTACTGACAGCCGAAGTGAACGCATTTTTCGCCTTGGCGATGATCTCGTTCAAATCGTTCAGGAGTTGCTCCTTCTTGTCCGTAGCAGCCAGGTAGCCGACGGCTGCGCCGATTGCGCCTCCGATGACCAGTCCCAGCAACAGTTTGGAATCTACATTACGTTTCATAATCTTTCGTTTTTACGGTGAATAATTGATTTATATATAATTGAAACAACGGGAACGGTGAAAGGTTCAGCCTTTCACCGTTTTCATTATAGCCCAGTGATTGCGCTCGGCAGAGGCGATCCTTTCAAGCCGGTTTTGCCGGCATTCGGCCTCCAGCAGGGGGATGTCTTCCGTATAAAAGCCGCTTGCCAGCAAGGTTCCGCCGGATTTCAGCGCCGAAGCATAATGCCGGATATCGTTTAACAGGACGTTCCGGGTGATGTTGGCAAAAACACAGTCGAATGTGACGTCTCCGGGGATTTGTCCAGCATCGCCCCGAATGACCCGAACCTGCGGCACATCGTTCAAAAGACGGTTTTCGAGCGCGTTGCGGCAGGCCCATTCGTCGATGTCGACCGCGATCACTTGCCGCGCGCCTTTTTTAGCGGCCAGGAGGGCCAGTACGGCGGTGCCGCAGCCCATGTCCAGCACGGTGCTTCCCTCCAGCGGCAAATCCAGTATCTCGTCCAGCATCAGGCGGGTTGTTTCGTGATGGCCGGTGCCGAAAGCCATTTTCGGATGGATGACAAGTTCGTACTCGAAACCCGTTTCGGCCGCGTGAAACGGCGCCCGCAACAGGCAGCGCCGACCGATGCGGACAGGCTGGAAATCATGCTTTTCCCACGTTTCATTCCAGTCTTTGGCGGGGATTCGCGTTTGCGTGGTGTAAAACCGTGTGTCTGCCAATGGAAAATTCCGTAAACACTGCTCTACTTCTTCTTTCCGGTAACGGTCGACCGGGAGGTAGGCCCGCAAGCCTTCCGCCTCCGGCATGAAACTGTCGAAGCCCGCTTCAGCCAGTTCCGCGGCCAGCAGGTCGCTGATCACTGCCGGTTCCACCGCAGAAGCATACGTAAAGTATAATTCATAATAACCCATCGCCTGAAATAAAAAATCGTCACAAATATAGGTAAAAACAGGAAGACGGACAAGTATATCCGGGAAAAGCTCAAGGGTGTGTTTCAGCGGGGCAGATGCTGTACGCCGGAGGGGTTTTCCTTACTCACGCATACGCTTTCTTTTCATAACGGTATCGGCAGGCGTAAACGCAAAACAGAACACGCAGCGCGCATAACAGCATCAAATGCTGCTCTCGTGCTTTTTTATCCTGTATCCGGTCATTGCCACGAGGATACTCATCAGCGGACTGAAGAGATTGAAAAAGCAATAGGGCAGATAGGTCAGCGTATCGATTTGGAGAACGTGTGACTGGGTCACGCCACACGTATTCCAGGGAATCAGCGGCGAAGTCACGGTTGCGCCATCTTCGACGCTACGGCTCAGCAGGCGGCTTTCATAGCCTTTTTTCCGGAAGGTGTCCCCGAACATGTTTCCGCTCAGGATGATGGAGAGGTACTGGTCGGCTGTGCAGACATTCAGGAAGACGCCCGAAAAGACGGTGGACGCCACCATGCTGGTCCGCCGTTTCATGCAGCGCAGAAAGGCAGACGTGATGCCGGTTAACATGCCGCCGGCCGTCATGGCGCCGCCGAAACACATGGCGCAAAGGATCAGCCAGACGGTATTCAGCATACCCGCCATGCCGCGCGTAACCGTCAGCCCGTTCAGCAGTTCATTCTCCGTATGCATCCGCGTCTGATCATAGAACGTTTGCAGCAGCCCCTTATACGTCGAAGCGATGCCGGAGGTTTCCGGGCCGGCAATCCGGTGCAGGAGGTCTGGCTGAAACACAAGCGCCGCAAGGCCGCCGGCGGTCATCGACACAAACAGCGTAATGACGGGAGGCGCTTTCCCGACAATCATCACACCCATCAGCAGCGGCACAAGCAACAGCCAGGGGGTGATGTGATAGGTTTGCGTCAGGGCGGTCGCAAATTCGTCGATCTTTGCGGAGGGCGCAGACGTGTGGGTGAGTCCGGCCGTCAGATAAATCAGCAGGGCCAGCGCCAGAGAAGGGATCGTTGTGATCAGCATGTAGCGGATGTGCCGGAAAAGCGGCGTGCCGGTGACGGAGGCCGCCAGCACGGTCGTGTCGGACAGGGGAGAAATCTTGTCGCCGAAATACGCGCCCGAAATGATGGCGCCGGCAATCCATCCCTCGCTGAAACCCTGTACCTTTCCGATGCCGGCCAGTGCAATCCCAAGGGTGGCCACCGTGGTCCACGAACTGCCGGTCATCAGCGAAACAAAGGCACAGATCACACAGGTCGAGGCCAGGAAGAAATCCGGGTGAATCATCCGCACCCCGTAGTAAATCAGTGTGGGTATCACGCCGCCGACCATCCAGCTGCCCGACAGCGCTCCGATCAGCAACAGGATCAGCAGCGCCGGAGAGACGCTCGTGATGTTGCGTACGATCGCCGTTTCGATGCTTTTCCAGCAAACGCCGCAACAGGTCATGGCCAGCAGGCTGCAGACGGCAGAGGCTGCCAGCAGGGCAAGCTGGGAGGCGCCCTCCATGGCGTCGCTCCCGAAGATGCGGATGGTAACGGCCAGCAATCCCGTCAGCGTGGCAACAGGCGCTAACGAAAGGCACAAAGACGGTATCTTCCGCGGATTACTTTCCATGCCTCCTCCCGTTTTGCTGCTTTATGGAGCGTACACTCATACTCAAATTCCTCCGGTTTGTTTTTTTGCAAAGATATTTCTTTCATTCAAAAGCGCAAAGATATATACTTCGCACAGGGTGCATTGCACAGGGTCGCGAGGCTTCGTTTCCTTTTCATCGTGCCATTTTGTGCGGCAAGTCCCGAAAGTGCAGGCGGTTTGCCGACGCCCGGGTCCGTTTCGCTCTAACGCATAAGTCAGGACAACACTAACGCATAAGGCAGGACAGCACTAACTGCGGCTGTTTCTTCCGGGACGGAGCAAATAATGAATATAAAGCCTGTGGCAAACGTCAACGTTTACGTGCCGACACTGTTATGCATGATTCCCGGTTATCTTTGTTTAACGGATCCGTATCAAATTCGATCATGCAGTCATTGCAACTATCGGGTGGCGGTATGTCGCGATGGAAGCAGAGTTCCGACTTTGCTGGAATCGAGCCGGTAAATTTATTCCAGTGTTTGCGGGCCGACGAGGTATATCACACCCGGACCGACGGAAAGCGTTTGGTCCGTTTCCGTTACCGGTAACGTCCTGCCGGTGTAATCGCATACCTGTTGCAGTCCCTTGCCGATCTTCACCGGAATGCGCCGCGCGCCGCCGGGCGACCAGACGGCCCAGACACGGACGCCTGAAGGCTGCGTCCAACTGACGAAGCAGCAGTTTTGCCGGTTCCATTCCACCGACAGGTCCGTTTTCGAGCCTTCCGGATAGAGCCGGCACAGCGTTGCATAGGCGAAGTACGCCGGCTTGGGTTCCAGTTTCCGGTTCACGATCCCGAACCAGTCTTCCCTGTCAAACGAGTTATGTTCCGGCGCCTGAAACTCGTACCAGAAGTATCGCTCGATGCCGAACCGCAGCGACAGCAGTATGGATTGCGGCAAACCCTCCGCCTGCGCTTCTTCCGTCACCTCCGCATCGCCATAGAAAAACATCTTGCCGCCACGCAGTCCATAGTTGAATGCCGGCAGCAGTTCGTCCCACAGCCGCGCCACCGGATAGATTTCCCACGGCGGAAAGAAGAGGGCGTCATACTCTTTAAGGTTCTTTGTCTTCAAATCCGGGAGTTGGAGCCATTCGACCGTATAGCGGTCTGTCAGCAAGGCGCGGATTTCGTCTTTGGATCGCTGCTTTTTGACCGGATAGTTTTTGTCGTACATGACGCCCACTTTCCACTGTTTGTCGGGATTGCGTCCGGTAATCTTTTCATGAAACTCCGCCCGGTTCGACGGGTTGAGCGGCGTCCACGTCGACCACCCCATCTCCGTCACCCAGATTTTCCGGTCGGCGATTTGATACTTCGCCATCAGTTTTCGCAGCTTTTCCAGATCATCCCGGTATCCGGCCGCCAGTTCGACGGAGGTCATCCGGCCGCGATAGGGATGAATGTTCAGCACATCGAAAAATGCGCCGGCGCCGGCCCTGAACGATTCTTCAAAGAAGTCGAGCGGAATGCCGGACGTGCCGCCATAGACCACCTGGATGCCGGCATCAATCTCCTTAATCTTGCGGTAAGTCGCTTCGAGCAGGATTTTATAGTCTGCACCGTTCGGATGGTCCCAGAAAAGGTTCGGCTCGTTCCAGATTTCCCAGTAGCGAAACTGGTTCCCGTAGCGGGAAACGGTCTTCTCGACGTATGCGAGCCAGGCGTCCAGATGTTTCCAGGCGGGATTGGCCCACTCCACATGGTAGAGCAGCAGGGGCAGGATATGCAGTTCGTTTGCTTCCGCCTCCCTGACCACGCGGTCAATATGCTCATACTGCCAGTTACCCTGGGGCGACTCGATGCCTCCCCAGGAAAAATCGACCCGCAGCCAGCGGATACCGGCTTCGCGTATCATACGGAGATTCTTCGGCATCAGGCGATGTTCCTCTCCGCCTTGCAGATGGGCACAGATACCGAAAGGCGACGCCTCCTGTGCGCCTGTTCGATTCACACTCGAAAAAAATAACATGACGGCGATGGCCACCGGCACAAAATACAGTTTATATTTCATTTGATATAGAATATGTTATATTATTTAAACGGCGCAAATATACATAAAATCTCCGGTACCGTACACCGGCAAACCGTGAAATTGCTGTCGCTACGGGGCTTGCAGCAGCATCTCAAAAGAAGAAACAGCCTTTTTTCCTGCCTTTGCACCCGGCATAATTGAATGATAAAGACAGATGAACGACCATGAAAGGATGCCGCCTCGCTGAAGAGCATCCTTCCTGCACGGGTGATTTTCGGGCTTGAAAATAAACCTTATCTTTGCTTCGGAAAAATCAAACTGCGATGGCTAAGAAAAAGAAAAAGATCAATCCGCATATCCAGAAAGTGCAGGCCGCACAGCATAAAAAAGCCTTCATGGAGCGGCTGCGCAAGTTCTGCGCGCTGATGAGCGAGGACGAACCGCTGTTCAATCTGCTGCCGCAAATTGCGCTGGACACTATTTACAACTACCGCTGCATGTCGATTAAAATCAAGGTGGCCGAAGGCGCGAAAATCACCAAGCGCTTTGTCCGCATCATGTACAGCCACATAGAAGACGAGATGAAGAAAAAATGGATCACCGTTTCATTCGGCAACGTCGAAAAGAAAGTGGACCTCCTGGATTTCTATCAGGTCGTTTTCCCGCTGGAGAGCGTACTGCTGTCGTCCAACTGTCCGCCCCGCTGGAAGGAGAAGTTCGGCATCTCCTGCGCCGAAGCGGAGGAAAGGTATGAAACATACGCCCGACAACTGGTCAACATCATCCACGCCGCCTGCTACACCTACTGCAACCTGAGCACCCGGAGGCTGTACACGTTTACCTTCGACGCCTCCCGCTCGCCGGCGGGACTGTTCATCCAAATCGTCACCCTTGGCATTTATACCCTGGACATACGTTATGTCGAAATAAACAGGGAGCGCCGTCCGGTGATTCAGGTGGGCGAGATACGGCACAGTTATGGCGTCTCAAGCCTGAAACCGACCACCGTCTCCCTGAAAAAACTGCCAGTAAACAGCATCAAGGGCATGAAAGAACTGCCCGTGTATATTCAGCAGCACGCCGTCAACCGCACCATGCAGCGCGCCTGCTGCATGTATCCCGGCACCGTGCCGTGGTTAATACAGAGCGCCTTCTCCAAAAACCGCAAAATTATCCGCGAGGGCGACAAGTTCCTGGTGGAATGTTACTACTACGAATTTAAAATCGGCTACTTCGTGGCTCGCATCATCGACGGCATGTTCGTCATCCTCACCTTCCTCCTGATAACGCACAGCAGTACGCCCGAAGGCCGGAA
>JAISMO010000111.1 GCA_031276675.1 Tannerella sp. | reverse complement strand
GTGATGGTAATCGACTGGCCCAGTGGAACCCCGCTCATGCTTTCCTGTGACGGGGTATCGGTCGGTTTTCCCACCCAGACTTCTTTCCGTGCCAGTTCCGTCGAACCCAGCTTCACCGCTACCCATCCGAGACCGTCACTGCTGCCGGCCGTAAAGGTTTTGCTGTTGCCCGACGACGAACCCGGAGTCAGATAGCTGCCGTAGCTCCAGGTATAGCCGGAAGGCGCATTGCTTACGGTAAACGTGCCGGAAGAACCGGAACACAGCAGCGACGGACCGGAGATGGAAGAAGTATTTTTCCTGTAATAGGTAAAGTTTCCTCCGGTATAAGGAGAATTGTCCTTATTGTGAGACACCATACAGCCACACCCCATCTTTGATATGAATACATTCGGATCCGATGTTGTAACGGCCGTATGATCGTCATTTCCATAAAAGACTTTCAAATTCTCCGCATGTGCCTGGCTGCTATAATTATATGCAAAATAACTGTTGTCATTCCAATACACATTAAGATTATGCAGTTCGTTACCCACGTTATTAATCCAGACACTGCTACCGCCTTCTTTTTTATGCCATGCATAACCATGACAATTATAGCTGTTTGTTCCTGAATCAAAAACCTGTATGGCAAAAGTTCTTGAATAGGCATCTGCCTGCTGAACTTGAGATGTGGAATAACCACCGCTTGAACATGCTTTTACATTACTGTTGTTTGGTGTTTGAATGTAAAAGTCATAGCATTGAGCATGCAATTGTATGCTGCAACAAATCAACGATATAAACACAAATATTTTTTTCATACTTTTAATTTTATTTGTTGTTGAAATAAATAATACAGTTATTTATCAGCGAAACGGTTTGTGCACTTTTCAGATTGTTTCCCGCCATCAGTTCGCTTACGCCGGCATCGCTTTCAACAAGCCGCTGAAACGGCTCATGTTCAAACCGAAGCATCACATTACCCAGTCCGTACAGGACGGCAGCCAGGCTTTCGGGATAATTCCAGCTGTCATTTGTTTCGGACAACACCCGGACGATTTCCTGATGGCGCATCATCAGCACGATGTATTCGTCGATCTCCTCCTCCCTCATGCGGCCGATCACTTCCGGCTGTGCAATGATTCGCTGCATGCATTCGTAAGCATGGAAGCAGGCCGCTCCCTCCAGCGCCGCAAGTTCCACTTTCCCGAGCAGGTCAAGCAGAACACGTCCGGCATCGGGGCGCTTCAGCAGTTCGGGGAGCATGTTCAGCTGTTTCACCGTTGCCTGGAAACCTGCCTGAGCCGAATGATGTAAATACATGCCGGAAGACATGTCGCACAGAACGAATTGATAAAACAACTCTTTCGTCGTCATACCGCGCAAAACGTCGTCGGGTATCTGCCGCCGTTTCAGCTTTGTGCCGTAAGCCAGCGTTTTCACTTCTTCATTCGTAAAAGGCGTGAAGAGATAGAGATTCAGACCGGTTGTGTCCGTCAACTGTTTGCAATCCGGTTGAACTGCGTATTCATTGCCGTTGAACATTCTGTCATCCATGACATTGTTGTTACACGACATGTACAGTATCAAAAAGAATAGAGATAACAACTTCTTCATTTATTTATGAAATTAATCACTTTTTTTATGATCGAAGCTTCCTCGTTTTCATCAATAAAAAATTCATTATCCGTTTTCTCTCGAAGGCCTGTTAAGGACTTTTCATCACCTGATACTTTAAGCATGGCACTTAAAGAAGAATTGTAATGAAATCCGGTGAATTCTTCCGGATAATTCTTTTTACTTTGATGATTTTGCAGAATAATATTTGTTAGCTTTTTCCTGTTTCTGACATCAAGATTAGCTGCAAAATCTGTTTCAGAAACAATTTTATCCAGGAAAAATACTATAAACAATTCATTATTACGCGATTCAATATTATTGATCGTAAATAATCGCTTATATGGTCGCGACTCAAGATATTTCGTTAATACATCAATCGCATCTTTTCGTTGAATGAATTCTTGCCATACGCTGGACTGTTCGTATACGCGCTTAAATCCATCATTGGGATTATTAAACAATAAAATGACTTTATTGAATGGATAATTGATACAATATTGAAAAAGTACTTCAGAAGTCCAGTTTTTTAACAATTCTTTTGGCGGTTGTGACTTCTTTATTTTTTCAATATATGATGTTTCTCTCCATTCCTTGGATTCCGGTTTCACCGGATAATCCCACATCACTTTTCGGTCGGCTACAACCTGAGCACTTAAGGCGCATGTAACCAGACTCAACAACATATACATTAAAATTCTCTTTTTCATAATTCTACTTGTTTATATAATTTATATTGTTTGTTTATTGATTTTATATTTAATCAGTTATTGGAAAGTTATTATTTATTGCCGCTCCCGCCTTCCGGTTCGGGAGCCTGCGCTGGATGCCGTTGCGTGCGGTGGGTCTGAAAATCGGTTGAATAACGGGTTCATTTGCATCGGGCAGCAGTTGCCCGGAAACACTCCGGTCGCCGTCCGGCATACGGATGTCTGCCGAACTTTCCGGCAACCGGCCAATCAGCCGGCAGACGGCCGAAATACCTGCCATCAGGCAAATCATATCAAATAGAAAAGTTGTCTCCATAAGCATAAAAACGGTTCTCCGTGTTTCATTTCAATAATTGACGTTAAGATTAGAAGCCGCTTTTCTGACCGCCAAATTATTTCAGTTAATGATTGCAAATAAAAAAAGGGCTGCATTGGTTAAATACCGTCTTTCTCATTGTTGTACCAATTTATAAAGTAAATAATTTCGTTTGTTATTGTAATATATTTTCATCTCGCCGTTTTCAATCGCATATGATTCCACGATACGCATTGCATCATATAACAGTTGGGCATTTCCGTTATGTCTGTCACCAACCATTGTTGCGATACCCATCGCCAGTTTCGGCCAAAGATGAAGTCCCATCACGTTAATTATGGAATACCCCCATGCCACGCTGTCCGATTCAAAGACAAGCGTATAACAGTCTTCGCAATTTTTCGGCTCAGCCTCTGTCAATATGCGCGATTGCACATCAAAATATCCCGCCAGCTTCCATTTTGTGCCTGTCAAATGTTCAGGTGCCGGCAGTTCAGGTGCCGGCGGTTCAGGTGCCGGCGGTTCAGGTGCTGATGCTACAGGCTCCACCGGTTCAGGCTCCGGAGGAACTGTCGTGTGATCTCCACAGCAACAGCAACCAAGTACCAGCATCCCTGCTGCGAGCAGGTACGCTGCATCGTGCATACACTTTCCCGTCCATGTTATCTGTCTTATTTTTGTTTTCATAATGATCTGTCTTATTTTTGTTTGTAATCGAATTTGTTAAAAGTCTTCGGGTGACGCCCCCGTTAAACCGGTAACGGGGGCGACGTGAAACGCCGTTGCGTGCGGCGGGTCTGAAAATCGATTGAATAACGGGTTCATTTGTATCGGGCAGCAGTTGCCCGGAAACACTCCGGTCGCCGTCCGGCATACGGATGTCTGCCGAACTTTCCGGCAACCGGCCAATCAGCCGGAAGACGGCCGTAATACCTGCCATCAGGCGAATCATATCAAATAGAAAAGTTGTCTCCATAATAACAGCTATTCTTCATGTTTCGTTTCAGTAAATGGTTCCAAAATTACGGGCCGTTCGCCTGACCGCAAAATTATTTTGGTTAATGACTGCAAACAAAAAGGGGTTGCTTTGGTTAAACAATATTATTTTTGTTATTGTACCGGTTTATACGGTAAATAAGTATGCCGGACGGTAAACGGTTTGTTTTCAAATAATCCTTTACAATCCCCTGAAAAATCGCTGCGCTTCAGTGCGAGATAACAGTGTGCTGCGTGACCAGCGGACTGTCCGTGCTGTCAGGCACATGTAGCGTATAGATGCCGTCAGGCAGGCAGCCGACATTGAGTTGCTCCGTCCCCGGATCGCAGGTGTCATCAAGTGAAGAGCAATCATATAAAAAGCCTCTGGAAATTAGTTAAAAATATTATTTGGGGGTTGAATAAAAAGGGAATGAATAATCCGGTGGCAGAAGCAAATGCAGGCATAACAGATATGTTGAAAACATGCATGGACAGGGTGGCAGCGGATTCGTCGCCGAGACCGCGGTACGGCTTTTCCCCGAAAGCCTTCACCCGGAATCACATATTCACGTTTACGCTAACCAATTATCAACGTGCAATGTACTCCTTCACCTGATGACCTGGGGCTGTCGTCGGCGGACAGGCGGTTTTTTTCCGTCCGAATGCAATATTCCGGTTAATTTTCAGTTATTTCATTAATACAAACGCGACAGGAAGGTGAAACGGAATCTTTGTTCTATTATTTGGTGGCTGATGATATGCGTCATGCTGGCAGCGGCGTGCGGTACAAAGAAAAACACGGCGGCAAGCCGGCGTTTCCACGCCTTTACGGCACGCTACAATACGTATTTCAACGGCAGGATGTCGTTCGACGAATCGCTGAACGCCATGACAAACGGATATAAGGAGAACTACACCGAACGGATACACATGTATCCCGTCAGTGCGCAGCCCAAAGACAAAAAGGAAACCGGCGGCGCCTTCGACCGCGCTGTCACAAAGGGAAACAAGGCCGTCAAGCAACATTCCATTCAAAAAAAACCGCTCCGCAAAGCCGGATGGCAGAACAACCCGAAACAGCTCGCTCTGCATGCCCGGGAAGAATACAATCCTTTCCTGAAACACTGCTGGATGCTGATCGCTCAGGGCCAGTTCTACAATGCCGACTTCCTGCAGGCCTCCGCCACATTTTCCTACATCGCCCGCCATTATGCCACCGAGCCGGAGGTGGCAACCAGCGCGCGCATCTGGCAGGCGCGCTGCTATGCGGAAATGAACTGGCTGCACGAGGCCGGGGTCGCGCTGGAACGGCTGAACGAAAACGGCATCCCCCCGGCCTGCCGGCAAGAGTATGACCGCTTTTATACCGATTACCTGATCAAGGACGGACAGATCGAAAAAGCCATCCCCGGCCTGCAAAACGTGATCAGGACAGAAAAGAACAAACGCCTGCGTACCCGGATGAGGTATCTGCTGGGGCAGCTTCAGGCCCAACAGGGCCTGAACGGAGAGGCCTACCGGACGTTCGGAAAAGTGGCCTCCTCCAGTCCGCCCTATGAACTGGAATTTGCCGCGCGTATCCGTCAGACGGAAGTCTTTCCGGGCGACAGCCATCAGAGCGTACTGAAAATGTTGCGCCGCATGGCCCGCAACGAAAAAAACAAAGACTATCTGGACCAGGTGTATTACGCTATCGGGAACATCCACCTCAGTCGGCAGGACACGGCCAAAGCCATCGAAAACTATGCGCTCGGCATCGAGAAAAGCACACAGAACGGCCTCGACAAAGCCATCTGTCAGATACGGCTGGGCGATATTTATTTCACACGGAAAGACTACGTGAATGCGCAACCCTGTTTCAGCGGCGCGCTGGCGGGCCTGCAGAAGGAATACGGGGATTACGGGCGGATTTCGCGCCTGTCGGCCGTGCTGGACGAACTGGTCGTACACGTGGAAGCCGTTCACCTGCAGGACAGTCTGCAGGCGCTGGCCCGGATGCCGGAAACCGAACGGTTGGCTGTGATTGACAAAATAATTGAGGATCTGAAAAAACGGGAAGAGGAAGAAGCTCGAAACGCCGAACGGGAAAAATACCTGGCCGGTCAGGAATCCATCGGGAGCAGTTTCCCGCAGACGGAAGGCCGGCAGGGGAACATGATGCAGCCGCAAATCCCCGGTATTCCCGGCGACAACGCGTTTTATTTCTATAATGTACAACTCGTGGCGCAGGGCAAGACGCAATTCCAGACCAAATGGGGCAAACGCCCGCTGGAAGATCACTGGCGGCGGCGAAACAAGTCCATGCCGATGATCGGTGCGGAAGGCGACGAAACGGAAGGCGGAGGCGCCCCTCAGCCCGGGAGCGGCGAAGAAGCGCTGGCCTCCGACTCGCTGCAGTCGGCCCTGGACTCGCTGGCCTCCGATCCCAAGTCACGGGAATACTACCTGCAGCAAATTCCGTTTTCGGAAGACGACCTGGAGGCCTCGAACCTGATCCTCGCCGACGGACTGTTCAACATGGCAATGATATACAAGGACAACCTGGAAGACAAAAACCTGTCGCTGGAGACCTTTGAAGAACTGGAACGCCGCTTTCCTGACAATAAATACCGGATGGACTGTTACTATCATATCTACCTGATGGCGCTCCGCTACAAAGACACAGCCCTGGGTGAAACATACAGGTCGAAACTGATCGGCGCCTTTCCCGAAAGCGACTATGCCGTGGCCATCGCCGATCCGGATTACGAATATCACATGCGGATGATGGATCACGTACAGGATTCGCTCTACGAAGACACATACCGTCTTTATCTGGAAGAAGACACGGCTGCGGTGCGGCGGAATGGCCGGGAATTTGCCGCCACCTATCCGCTGTCCGTACTGATGCCCAAGTTCATGTTCCTCCATGCGCTGACCTGGGTGCAGGCCGGCGACGCGGAAGGCTTCAAGGCGGCGCTGACGGCGCTGGTGGAAAAGTATCCGCAGGCAGACGTGACGGAACTGGCCGGCGAAATGCTTAAGGGCGTGCTGCGCGGACGCCCGCTGATGCAGGGCAGCATGAGCCGGATGAGGTGGAACCTGCGTTTCGGCCTCGACGCCGACGGCCTGATTTCGGCAGCCGACTCGGCGCGGCAGTTTGTCGATGAACCGGATGTGCCTCACCGGATGCTGCTCGTCTACCAGACCGGCAGCCTGAACCCGAATCAGCTGCTCTATGCCGTGGCAGCCTTCAATTTTGCCCGTTTTACCCATCACGTGTTTGACATGAGCCTCGAAACCGTCGGAACGTTAAGCATCGTGACCCTCTCCGGATTTCACAGCCTGGGCGAAACACTGGAATATGCAAAAATGGTTTACGGCCCGGACGGATATGCCTCCGCACTGGGGCAGGCGGTTTCGCTCTTTCCCTTCTCGGACGGAAATTACGAAATCCTGCTCCGGGGAAAAACGCTGGAAGAATACATGATTTTCTTTGTGGAACATTATGCGGCGAAAGCGCCGGAACTGATTGCCCGATGGAAAATACAGATGGAAGCGGACGAAAAACTGGCGGAAATGGAAGACCGGGAGGTTGAAAAAGCAGCCGGTCTCACAGACGAAGAAGAAACGCCGGTCTCCGAAGAAAAAACGCCGGAAGAAAAAGCCGCCGAACAGTCGGAAGAACAGCCCGCCGAAGAAGAAACGCCGCCGGAGGAAGAACAGGCAGCGCCGCCAGCCGAAGAAAACGCGGAAGAAGCGGAAGAAGCATCCCCCACGCCGAAAAAGCCGGCGGAAATCACGCTGGAACAGTTGCTCGAACGCCGTAAACAGGCCGACCTCGAAGAACAGCAGCGCAGGGAAGAAGAAGCCAAAGCCGCCAAACAAAAGAAAAAAGAGGCGGAAGTCCTGAAAAAGCAGAAGGCCAGGGAACGCGAACTGGCACGCAGGCAGAAACAGAAAGAGGCCAAAGAACGCCTGAAACAGAAAGAAAAGGAACGCAAAGAAAAGGAACGTGCAAACAGACAGCGCAAGAAAAAACGGTGATTTGTCCAGCCGATCCTGCAAGCCGGAAACACACCCTTTCCTGCAAGACAAAAACCGGCGTTTTTACCGCGCGAAGGAGGCAAAAAACGAACAGTCTTTACACTGCAAAACAGAACCGTTTTTCGATTTTGCTTGCTCTTTTTGCGGAAAAACCGAAAATAAAGCCGTTTATTTATATTTTCGGAGTATCTTTGCCGGAACTGTTACGGAAAACGTATCGAGAAAGTTGATTTTCCTTGATAATCATCTTGCATTAGGGGGGAATTTAGCCGTACCTTTACGCCAGAGTTTATTCAAATTCAAATAAAAGTAGTTCGGACGTTGAAAAGCTTGGGAAAGTCAAGACGTTTAAAAGTAATTCGAGAAGCGTCGGGCTTGAGAAAGTCCGGCGCTTCATCTCTTTATAACAGAGGATAAAATCAAAGATTCAGCGCTTCCGGATTCCACCCGGGTCCGCTGCAAAGGCGAAAAAAGCGCAGATTCTTCGACGCCGTAACCGGGATTCCGAATAAATTTCATACTTTTGTGCGCCTGAACTGTTAGCTCAGTTGGTTCAGAGCGCTGCCTTGACAGGGCAGAGGTCGCCGGTTCGACCCCGGCACAGTTCACTCCCCGGCAACGGAACGCCTTCCGGATTCATCCTTCGGAAGGCCTTTTTTATCATCTCTTTTGCGAGCCGGGGTCAGAGGCAAACAGTTTTTATAATACTTCCGAATACCAGATATGCCTGGAACGAGCCGATACCCGACGGTTCAAAGTCGCCATTCCGGTTTACCGAAATCTTCCGCCGCGACGGAACGCCCTACAAACAGGAAGAAGTGGATGTGATAAAAAATCCGACCCGGCATGAACCGCTTTGAAGCGCCCGTTGAGTGTTGAGAGTGAACGGCGGAACTTTCATTAGATACAATATCCCCCATCGTCCCGAAAATATCAGACTCTCTGATCCGAAGGGAGGGGACGGTACGGTCCGTTTCTTATTCATCGCCGAAGACGCCGTTCATGGCGCCTCAACAACGTATTGGCGGATCCTTCTTTTGAGAATATTTCCGGGCGGGTTTCCTGAAAAGAATAAAGAATGTATCTTTGCGACATGTTAAGAATTTCTGTACATATAGAGCGACTGTTGCCGGTAAATGACTGTGTAATTGTCCCGGGATTAGGCGGTTTTGTGCTGCAAAGTCAGCCGGCGGTTTATGCGGCGGAAGCACATGCTTTCTATCCGCCGCACAGGGAAATTGTTTTCAATCCGGCGCTCGGACATAACGACGGTCTGCTGTCCGAATCCTATATGCGGTCCTATGGCATGGGGTTCGGGGACGCGCAGTTTTTGCTGAAAAAGGATGTGGAAGACCTGAAAGCCGAACTGGAGGCGAAAGGGTTTGTATCGCTGGGGGCCGCCGGTTCTTTCAGAAAAGAGAAGGAAGGCGGATACCTTTTTCAACCGGGAGCCGGTTCGTCAACGTTCGTGTCCCATGTGAATGCATACGGTCTGGACACGTTTCATCTTCCGCCGTTTCAGGCAACAGCCGTACCACGGGAGGCATCCGCTTCCCCGGTTCAAACAGGACGTCAAAGCAGACGTGTATTTTATCTGCCGGTACATCGTGCCATCGTCCATGCCGTCGGTATGGCGGCTGTTGTTGTCGCCTTGTTCCTGCTGATGTCCGTACCGGTGAAGGAAGTCAACCAAACGGCTTACACGGCCGGTTTTACGTTGTCGAAAATCATGCCGGAGCCGGTCATGCCTGTCGAACAGCCGGCGCCTTTCGTTTCGCAGTCGGAGAAAGCGCCCGTTATGCCGCCGGCGCCTGCTGTTCCTGAAACGGCAACGCCTTCCCAAACCATGCCTGCGATGCAGTTGCAGCCGACGCCGGCACAGCCGCAAAAAACCTGTTACATCATCATCGGCAGTTTTCGCACGGAAGCGCAGGCAGCACAATTTCTGACGGAAATACCCGTATCCGCATGTAAAGAGACCGGTGTGGTGAAACATGGAGTGCATGTTCGGGTCTATGCCGCCCGGTACGTGAACCGGAAAGATGCGGAAACGTATCTCTCGCGGTTGAGGGCGAACGGAAAATTCAAGAATGCCTGGCTGTTTGTGGGACGGTGATTAGAGATTAGTGGTTAGTGATTGGTGGCGCGAAGCGACGCCTGTCTGCCGCGTTTCGTATCACTCTTTATGAACCGCTAACCACTAATCACTAACCACTAACCAGAAAACGGCGGCCTGAGAGGCGGAAGGGAGATGAATCCCTCCGCCTTCTCAATGTTTCTCACGAGTTCCAGCCGCCTTGTCATTTATTATTCATCACTGATTTACGCTTTTTCGTACAGCGTCACCGGCCCGCCAAGTCCCATCGACTGTTTGGGCTGGGGAGCACGACCCGGACGGTTTGTCCATTTCCGGCTGATTTCATTGTCCGTCAGCGTCTGGACATAGTTCCCCATCGTTGTGATGACCCGGATTTCCAGCCTGTTCTCGCCGGCTTTCAGTTTGCCGGAAAGGTCATACAGGCGGTTGCCGAACCAGGTGACGCCGCAGTCTTCGCCGTTGAGCCTGACCTCCGCTACGCCCCAGACTTTGCCGAGGTTCAGAACGGTATCCTGCGTACCTTCTGCATGAAACGTTTTTGTATAGATAACGGTTCCGGTGAAGTTGATGTATTTCGTCTGTTTCAGGTCTTCCAGCACAAAAAAATGCGTTCTCTCCGTGACGTTTTCACAACTGTGATACAGTTCCGCGTCCCAGCCTTCCAGTGTGCGACTGTTTTTTCCGCACAGGGGCAGGGGATTCCAGCGCGTGCCGTTTTGCTCGTAATCAAACACGATCAGACGCGATTCCGCCGGCCCGAGATACAGCGAAAACGTTCCGTTCCTGTCCAGGTCCACACGGTAGCGACTGCCATCCGTCATGTCCCAGACCCAGGGATATTTGCCGGAAGTGACGGCCTTCGGGAAGGTGATCCGGGTATGATGCTCGCGATGCAGGTGGGCATTGACAAAGAAGAAGAACTCCGAACGGTTGTCGCGGATATAGCGGTTGACCATCACAAAAGGGTCGGGCTTTTCGACGGTGAC
>JAISMO010000173.1 GCA_031276675.1 Tannerella sp. | reverse complement strand
TTACTCCAAATTTCCGGGTAATTACCCGAAATTTCCGGGCAGACGCTTCGGTGAAACTCCCGACAAATGCCGAAATGCGTTTATCCTGAATAAAAAGGGTTATCCTTTCTGCCTGAAAGGGATAATCCTTTTATTCAAAAGGGATAACCTTTTGAACCGGAAGGACGGACCCTTTTCCCGCTCACACGCATTACCGTCTTCCGGGCGGACGCTCCCGATGCCGACCGGAAAAACAGGGAAGGTGAAATTCCAAACATGCGGGAATGAGGTTTTTATCTCTGGATACAAATCGATTACACGCTGCGATCTGCTGCCTGTTACGCAAATAATTGCATATGGAAAATATGTTGTAAAACATGCATTCGTTTAACGAAATGGTTCATAGCGGCATACACGTCCGTCTACGCGCTCCTTAAAAAACATCAAAATGGTTTTTGCGCTGTTTTTTTTGGTTGGTAAATCGAAAATGCGGATATTTGGGGGATTTTTTGAAAGTTGAACTATAGGGTTTATACGCTAAATTATAGGGATAAACTTGAAAACAGAAAGACGAAATATGAAAATAAAAATAGTCTCCATTCTATGCGGCGTTACGTTGATGGCAGCGGAAATGCAGGGAAAAGAACCTTTGAAAAGAAAGGAAGTCGCGCCTTCGGCAAATTCGTTGCAGAATCAGTTGATGGATCGCCAGGTGTCCGAGTTAATGGCAGACCGGATCGATATCAGGAAAGAACTGTTCGGCGCGGAGCTGGCGGCCATGGATTACGTCTCGCGCGATGAATTGCTTGAAGCCGAAGCGCTTCGCTTTCCGGCCGATGAACTGTACGGCTCGTGGGATACCAGCTGGGTAAACCCGTTTCGCAGCAAAGACATTGTATTTCCGGATACCTTCAGCATAGACTGTTCCACCTTTGTGCTTCCGGTCACAAGCGAACTGAAAATAACTTCCAAATATGGCCTTCGCCGCCGCCGGATGCACCGGGGGATTGATCTGAAAGTACAGGTTGGCGACACAATCCGCGCCGCCTTCAGCGGGAAAGTGCGAATCAAAAGTTATGAACGTCGCGGTTACGGGAATTATCTGGTTATTCGCCATCCGAATGGCCTGGAAACCGTTTACGGCCACTTATCCAACTATCTGGTATCCGAAAACGACATCGTCAAAGCCGGTCAGCCGATTGCGCTGGGCGGAAATACAGGCCGTTCCACCGGCGCCCATCTGCATTTCGAAACCCGTTTTTTAGGGCAGGCGCTTGATCCGGGCGACTTGATCGACTTTGGAAGCGGAACGCCTCACAGGGACTGTTACGTATTCAGGAAAAGCCGTGTCGAAAGCGGCAATGTCTATACATCTACTTCCGAACGGATTGTCTATCACCGCGTCAGGCAGGGTGAGACGCTGAGTAAAATCGCACGGAAGTATCATACAAGTATAGCCGAGTTATGCCGTCTGAACGGTATTTCAAGTACTTCCAAACTGCGCATCGGCCAGTCGATTCGCTGCGGAACGACAGCGGCCGCCAAAACGACCGGAAAGGAACAGAAAGCGGGCGGGGCCGATACGCCCGTAAAGACGGAGGTTAAGAAAACACCTGCCCAGCCGGTAGCGTATTATCATAAGGTACAGGAAAAGGAAACACTCAGTTCCGTGGCCCGTCAATACGGAACAACGGTCGAAGCCTTGTGCCGCCTGAACAATATCCTCTCGACGGAAGCCCTGCGCGCCGGTCAGGAAATCTGTTACCGGGCAGTCAAACCTGCTAAAAATCAAGCATCCGAAATGAAAACGGAGAAAGCGGAAGGAGAGGCGTTAGCCGCCGTACCGACCGGTCAGCCTTCGGAATCCCAACCGACTGTCAATCCCGTTCCGGAAACGGAATCCCGGAAGACGCAGTCCGATACTCCGCCGGCAGAGAACGGCGCCGCCGTATATTATCGGGTGCAAAAGGGCGACACCCTGGGCGCCATTGCGAAAAAACACGGCGTAAGCGTTGACCGGCTGTGCAAAATGAATCAGATTACCAAAACAACGGTATTGCAAATCGGACGTGCTTTACGTTGTTCCTGATGATGCAAGCTATATAAAAAACTCAAGCGTTTCAAAGAAAAGAAACATGAACACTCAAAGGAATTTTCTCTTTCGTGGCGTGTCTGGCGCGATGTTCCGCCTGCCGGATATGTTTTTTGCATGCCTTCCGGCCGGACAGCTGGCGAAGTTCGTCCTCTGCGGCGTGCTCCTTTTACCGGCTTTCGCGCAGACAAAGGCCGGTACTCCAGGATCCGGAGCGGATTCGAGCATCACCGTCGATTTTGCACGCGGGGCGAAAACCGGCCTCAAACCGGTGCACGGCGTGACAAACGGCCCCCTGTGCTACGAGGGCAGGATAGACCTGAGCGAGCGCTTTCGCGAAATCGGTGTGCCCTACGTCCGTCTGCACGATACCGACGGACCCAACTCCCGCTACCTGGTGGATATATCCAGAATATTTCCCGACTTCGATGCCGACGAAAACGACCCGGCCAGTTATTATTTTACAACTACCGACCGTCTGCTGCAAGCCATTGCCCAAACCGGCGCTCAAACCATCTACCGGCTGGGCGAAAGCATTGACCCGGGACCTGAAGGCCGCTTTGCCCGTCCGCCGAAGGATTTTGAAAAATGGGCGCGGATATGCCTGAACGTGATTCGTCACTACAACGACGGCTGGGCAAACGGCTTTCACCTGAATATCCGCTACTGGGAAATATGGAACGAACCGGACAACTGTCTCGACGAGGTGAGTTCCATGTGGCGGGGCGGGACGATGGAGCAGGTCTGCCGGCTCTACGAAACGGCCGCAGTGATGATTAAGGCCTGGGACGAAAATCTTCGGGTAGGCGGCATGGCCTTCAGCGGATACAACCAGGCGGTCTGTCAGTTCGTCGAATATTGCGCCGCGCGCCGGCTGCCGCTTGATTTCATCTCCTTCCACTGGTATTTCCGTCATGTGGAGGCGCTCTCCGTCGTGGCCGGGCAGTTTGACGCGCTGCTTGAAAAACATGGGTACGGCGCGGCGGAACGTATCTTCGACGAATGGAACTACCTGGGGCATGAAGCCCTCTACGAGGAAGTGAAAGACACCTTGTGGGGCGCATGGAACAACCCCCTGCTGGCACGCGACATAAGCATGTATCAGAAAAACAGGGTGGGCGCCTCGTTCGTCACGGCTGCCATGATATACATGAACGATCTGCCCATAGACATTGCCACTTATTACGACGCCCAGACCGTTTCGCGATTCTGCGGACTGTTTGACAGTTTCGGGAACCCGCACAAAACATTCTACGGATTTAAAGCCTACGGCGAACTGTATCGTCGCGGCCTTGAGCGGGTCGAAGCCGAAAGCCGGAGCAGGGGTCTCCACGTTATCGCCAACCGCCATACGGTTCTCATTTCAAACTACCTGGGAGAAAGTCGCCATTACGACATTGTGTTGAAAGGGCTTGGTCCGGGACGAAAGAAAGTCGAAATCTGCGTGCTCAACGACGAACTGGACCTGGAACCCTTCCGGACGGAATATTATCACGGAGACGAAGTCCGGCAAACCTGCCTGATCGAAAACTATTCGGTGATCCTGATCAAACTCTCGCAGGAAACGGACGTATGTTCAGCCTCATTGTGAATCTTTGAATTTCTATGGATACAGGGCAGCAATTTGAACAGGTTATTCACCTGTGTCGGGAAATTTTCCGAAAAAAACTGGGCGACTACGGCGCTTCGTGGCGCATCATGCGACCCTCTTCTGTTACCGACCAGCTTTTTATCAAGGCCTACCGAATCCGCTGTCTTGAGATGAAAAAGGAGAGCCGGATTGCAGAAGGCATTCAGCCGGAATTTGCAGCGATTGTCAATTATGGCGTGATCGGGCTGATTCAACTGGCGCTGGGGCCGTGTATGGCGCCGGACATGCCCGTTGATGAAGCGCTGGCGCTGTATGACAGGTATATCACGCAAAGCGAAGAACTGATGCACGCCAAAAACCATGACTACGACGAAGCCTGGCGAAGCATGCGTATCACTTCGTATACCGACTTGATTCTGACAAAAATACATCGGGTCCGACAGATTGAAAATCATGACGGACAAACGCTTGTTTCCGAAGGTATTGATGCCAATTACATGGACATGATTAACTATGCGCTGTTTGGACTGATTAAACTTGAATTTGGCGAAGCGTTATGAAAAAAGAAACGATCATTAAACTGACGGCGGAATTTTCACGGATACTGGTGAGCGCCGTTTTTATTTTTTCCGGCCTTGTGAAAGCCATCGACCCAGTGGGCAACGCCATTAAAATCAGAGAATACCTTTCAACTTTCGGCCTGGAACATTTTGTATGGACCGATCATATGCTCTCCTTCGGCCAGGCCGCTCTTGAATTTACCCTGGGCTTTTGCCTGCTGATGGGCGTCTACCGGAAACTCATCTCGTTCTGTCTCCTGCTGGTTATGTGTTTCATGACGCCGCTGACGCTTTATCTGGCTCTTTTCAATCCGGTGTCCGATTGCGGATGTTTCGGCGACGCGCTGATCATTACCAACTGGCAGACGTTTTATAAAAACACGATCCTGCTGGCCTGTACGATTTTTCTTTACATCCATTGCCGGCGTTTGACGTCGTTCTACACCTACAAAGCCTACTGGTTTATCGTCCCGTTTTCGTTCTTTTTCTGCATCGCCTTTTGCATCACGAACTATGACCATCTACCCATTCTTGATTTCCGCCCCTACAAGGTTGGCAACAATATTTTCAAACTGATGGAAATTCCTGAAAACGCACCGCAGGACGAATACCGCTTCATTTATGAAAAAGACGGCGTCAAAAAGGTGTTTGCTCTGGAAAACGCGCCGGTGGATGATTCTACCTGGAGGTATGTTGACAGCAAACAGATCGAAAAAGGCTTTATTCCGGTAATCAGTTCTTTTGAATTATATAATGAAGAAGGGGAAAATATCGGTATGCAAATACTCAACCGGCCCGAACCGCTCTTTTGGCTGGTGTCGCCCGCGCTGGAACTGGCCAGCAACCGGCATATCGAGGAAATCAACCATGTATGCGATTTTGCCCGCGAAAAACGCTGTCCGTTCTATTGCCTCACGGCTTCATCACCGGAAAGCATCGAAGCATGGAAAAAAAATACCGGCGCCGCCTATCCGTTCCTGACGGCCGACGACGTGGTACTGAAAACCATGATTCGTTCCAATCCTGGTCTGATACTGATAAAGGAGGGGACGATTCTGGCCAAATGGCATCACAACGACATTCCGGACGAAAATACCCTGGCGGAAACGGTGGCCGCCTTTGTAGGCGAAACGCCTGTGCCGGAAAAGGATGCCGGAGAAATAACGGAGAAGGCTCCCGTGAAAAAAAACCGACAGGAAGGAGAACGCTGGTTACGGATTATTTCAGGTTTTGTATTACCTTTGCTGCTGATTTGGATATATGATTTTTGTCGGAATCGCAGATTTCGCAAGAAAAAAACAGGTTTACAAACAGCTAAATAAGATCAATAATGAGAAAAAACATGGTGGCGGGGAACTGGAAAATGAATACGACCCTGCCGGAAGGATTGGCCCTGGCAACAGGATTGAATGAGGCTTTGAAAGACAGAACGCCGAATTGCGACGTGGTGATTGGCGTGCCCTTTACGCATCTGGCAAGCATCGTTGCGGCAATTGACACGCGGAAAATCGGCGTGGCGGCTGAAAATGCCGCCGCCTGGGCCGAAGGCGCTTTCACGGGCGAAGTCTCTGCGAAAATGATTGCTTCTACGGGAGCGACTTACGTGATTTTGGGACATTCCGAAAGACGGGCGTATTATCACGAGACGCCGGCCACCCTGAAAACAAAAGTGGAACTGGCCCTGGCCAGTCAGTTGACGCCGATTTTCTGCATCGGCGAAGTGCTGGCGGAACGCGAAGCCGGTACACATTTCGAAGTAGTGGATGAACAGATTACCGCATCTCTGTTTGATTTAACCGCCCGTGATTTCAGCAAATTAGTGCTGGCTTACGAACCGGTCTGGGCCATCGGAACCGGAAAGACGGCCACGGCAGCACAGGCACAGGAAATACATGCGCATATCCGCCGGACCATCGCGGCCAAATACGGCGAAGACATTGCGGAAAACACCTCCATCCTTTACGGAGGAAGTTGCAATGCCGGCAATGCGAAAGAACTGTTTTCCAATCCGGATGTAGACGGCGGGCTGATTGGCGGCGCTTCGCTCGGCGTAGAAAAATTCCTGCCGATTATCGAAGCTTTTTAATATAACATGAAACTGCAGCTTTTTCTTCTGCTGTGGCTGTTCCTTTGTCAAGGCGGCAGATTGCAGGCGCAAACCTCTATCTTCGACGCCCTGACAAAACCGGAACAGGGAAAGGGTACGGTCACCATTCTCCAGTCTCAGGCTATCCGTGCACTGGTAGATTCACGCGCCACAGGTGTGAAAATAGAAACAGAGGGCGGGAAAAGCTACATAACCGTATCGGGTTATACGATTCAGGTGTTTGCGGGAAACAATCAGCGCAAGTCCAAAGACGAAGCCTTCTCCAAAAAAAGACAGATTGACCAAATCTACAGCGACGCATCAACCTGCGTAGAATACACAGCCCCTTTCTGGCGGCTGCGCGTAGGCGATTTCCCGACTTATGAGGAAGCGCTGCACATGATGTACAAACTGACCGGTTCGTTCCCTTCTTTCAGGAATGAGATGAAAATAATCAGGGAAAACGTCCGGATTTTCCTGAACTGACCCGTTCAAATGGAGCAGAACGAAGACACATCGCCTCTCACCGATACGCTTGCCGAACATTATCGCCAGATCATCCGTTTGCTGGGAGAAGACGTCGCACGCGAAGGCCTGCTGAAAACGCCCGAACGGGTGGCAAAATCCATGCAATTCCTCTTGCAGGGCTACGCGCAGGACCCGGAAGCCGTACTTGCCTCCGCCATGTTTCAGGACGAAGACTACAAGCAAATGGTGATTGTCAAGAACATTGATTTCTTTTCCCTCTGCGAACATCACCTGCTGCCCTTTTTCGGAAAGGCGCATATCGCCTATATTCCCCGCAAATACATTACCGGGCTGAGCAAAATCCCGCGGGTAGTAGATATTTTTGCCCGCCGGCTGCAGGTGCAGGAACGCATGACGCGGCAAATCAAGGAATGTATTCAAAAGACGCTGAATCCAATGGGCGTCATGGTCGTCATCGAGGCGCAACACATGTGTATGCAGATGCGCGGCGTAGAAAAACAAAATTCGCTTACCACAACCTCCGACTTCACCGGATTTTTCCAGCAGGCCAAAACCCGCGTGGAATTTATGAATCTGATCAAGAAATAAATCCCGAACCCGCCTCCGTCAAACTTGCGTCAAATCAAAAGAACGGGATTACCGACCGCCGGCGATACCGGATTCATTCCTTCCTCTCCCGGCAGGGTTTAAGTGCATGAGCGAAACGGAAAAACAGTCGGAATTTCATAAGGCTTTTCTCCGGTTAAAAACAGTATCCTTTATGCAGTTTGGATTTGTGTATGATTTCGGGTACGGCAGGGCGCCGTACCCGAAATCATGTCAATTATACCGGTTAACTTGATGACATTGTGCTTCAGCAGACGGCCCCCAAAAAAAAAAGAGAGACCGGTCTTTGCAGCCGGTCTCTCTTCATGCGGTAATGATCATCAAACATTACTCCGTAATAACCACCCTGTAACTCTTTCCTTCGGTCGCAATCAGGTAGATACCCGGCGGAAGCGACTGCGTGACCGTTTCGCCGGCCACGGTCGGAAGGAGTTTGACCAGCCGGCCGCCCGCATTATAAACCTGTGCCCGGTCGGAAACGGATGCCGTGATGAACAGCTGTTTGCCGTAGCTCCACACCCGTGCGGCGGGGAGGCTGCCGGAGGAGGTGACGCCGGACGAAACAGCCGTGGCTGTGACCGTGACGGCGGTCGTCTCCTGGATGCGGTGGATGTGCACGGTGTAGGTGCCGTCGGCATTGGACTCCACGGTGATACCGCCTTCGTCGTCGGCAAGGATTCTGCGGCCGGTCGTCACCTGCGGCACGTGTCCGGCGGGCAGTGTGGCCAGCGGCGTCAGCGTGAGTACCATGTCGCGCCCGCTGGCAATCCTGTAAACGCCCGGCGCCGGACTGATGTCATAGTACGGCGAAGGCGCGAGGGTCACCGTGCGGCGAATCTCGGGGACCGGCGGACGGTAGATGGCGAAGGCGCCCAGCGACAGGGTCACGGCCTCGTAGTTGTCGTTTCCGGCAATTTCGACCGTGACGGTGTAGGCGCCGTCCTCATCGGGGCGTCCGGT
>JAISMO010000112.1 GCA_031276675.1 Tannerella sp. | reverse complement strand
TCGGCACTGTCACAACCCAAAAGTATTTCGGTCGGGCGGGGTGCGGTCCTGCCGAAAACCGTAAAATATCCCGAGTTGCCGAACCCCGGCAGGACGACATACCGTCCCAGACGATATTTTTATCGGACTGCTCCATGCACAAAACCTTGCCGCACGAAGTATAAAAAACCTTGCCGAGAGCATGACGGGAGATGTTGAAGTTACCGGATCAAACCCCGTTTGGCGATCGACACGCTGCATCCCGCATGATTCCCCGTCAGCGAACCCCGATCAACCGCCAGCGAAACGGAAAGCATCCAGGCTTTGGGGAAGGTATAGCTGAAATCCGTCAGGAAAAAAGCGCCCGTCATTTTTTTCAGTGTTGGCTTGTAGGGTCTTCCGAAACTTTCGACCCTCGAACACAGGATGCGCCAGGAGAAGGCCCGGCTCAGCGAACCTTCGGCGCCCAGATGCCACGCACGGACGCGGGTCTGTTTGAAGCCCAGCGTCCCGTCGGCATTGTACTCGGGCGAAATCAACAGCGGAGAACCTGCTCCGCGATTGAAATAGGCATGTCCGGCAGGATATTCGCCATTGTTATAATAATCATCGCCGCCGCCCCCGAAACCCGGATATTTAGTGTGATCATAGTCGATGAAATGAAACGGGCCGCTCTGGTTAAGCGTGACAAGACGCTCGAACACGACCTTGCGGAGACATACCAGCTGTGGAAAATCCACCTGTATTCCCCACAAACCGTCCGTACCGTTGTTCAGTTCCATTCCTGAAGCATCATCGAAAAAATGCTGGTGATAGGCTTTCACCGCCAGCCCTTCTTTCTCCCAGTCCAGATGAAAGTCGTAAGTACCATAATGACTTCCAAGTACGTTGACCTGATCGGACGAAGTGGCATTCGCATCGCCCGACTGCCCCAGCACAATCCGGATGAAATCCTTGAACGAATGAGGCTGTACACGCACCTTTGCCTTCGGATCCGTGGAAATGCCTCCCCATTGAACCAGATGACGAAGTCCCAGCGTCAAGGCAAACGGAAAAGCATTTTCCGTATCTTTGATCCTCAAATAAATTGATTTGTGATGCCAGAGCATGTCCTTGACATAAAACTGGTCCGGACGGATAAAGGATTTCAGATAATCCGAATCGAACGAACGCCCCACCGCAAAATTCCCCTTCCCCTGCAACCATCCGCCCGTGTATGGAAGCGTAATAAACCGAGCCAGATACAGATTGATTTCCGGCACGGGGCGGGCATTCGACGATATGCCCATATCGCCGCTACTCAACCGGGAATCCAAAAGTGACTGATTATAATACCGCTCTCCTTCCCTGCTTCCAACGCTTAGGCTCAACCCGCGATACGTCAATGCGCCGAAAAGCTGCTGCACATAGACCGTACGGTAGCGCGGGGCTGCGGCCACCAAATCCGTGCCCGCGCTCCACTCCCAGCCCGAACCGAGCGGCTGACGGTGAAAAATACCCGCCTGCAGATACCCGTTAGGCGCTTTCAGCGGTACGACGCCATACCGGTTGCTCACAATCCAGAACGGCATCTGCCCCTTTGTCGACAGGGAACCGGAAGTCATTATCCGGAACATGGTGTAATCCGTTTTTTCTTCCATCCGGCCCGTTTCCTCATCCTGCCCCCATCCGCACAAACTGCCTGTCAACAGGGCAAGAAACAGCATAAACCATCGTATTTGTTTCATCTGAAATTTCTTTTCTAAACACATGCTCATGCAAGTTTCCCTTCCGGGACATACCTGTGGAAACTGCCGGCTCTTGAAAACCGTAAATCCCACACTTCTTGCATATTTTCATGCAGCAAATTTACTAATAAAAATCAATCCGAACCTTTTCACCGACGGTGCAAACGCACGAAAATCAGGAATATTCCCAGTTGAATTTTAAATGAATTGCCTCAGTCGGCCCGGCTCATGACCAGTTTGCCGTGTTTGATCCCTTTGATGGTAATCAGTCTGTCGGAAAGTTCCGTCAGGCGGTAAGCCGTGCCGGTAACCGTTGCAATGTGCAGGCAAAAAGCTTCATTCAAATAATACTGGGAAGAAGACAAAATCACGTCCTGATAACGTTGCTGAACGACCGTGATTTTTGACGCGATTTCTTTTTTGGCCTGGTCATACATGATAACAATCGTACCGGCTACAATATGGTCGCACTGCCATTTTTTTTCCGCCACGTTTTTCTCCACCAAAAAACGTATTGCCTGTGAACGGTTGGCAAACCCGTTTTCCGTTACATACAGATCCAAAGCCTCTAACAGTTCGTCTTCCAGAGAAACACCAAAGCGTTTTAATGCCATACATTATATCTTTTTACGACACGAAGATACTCACTTTTTTCCACTGCATGACCCTCCGCAATATCATACAAAAACAAACAAAAAACGGTTAATATCCAGCGAGGAACGAAAATTTTTCCGATAGGTTCTTGAAACGGGAATTTCCCTGTTGCCGTATTTTAATAGCAACAGCAGCCCCTGTTGACTGCTATTTACTTTTTCCACATGGAAAATATTCACGATATACGTTCGGTGGCAGCGGACCAGGGTCGGATAATTCTCCAGCGTATATTCCATTTGCTGGATAGTGGTCCGTATGGTTTTTCGTGATATTTTCCCGCTTTCATCCAGGTAATATACATCCACATAATTCCCCTGTACTTCCATGTACAGGATATGGCTGGGGTTCAGCATCAAAGAGTCTTTTGTCCTGCCGGACAGGGTGATCTTTTCGTCCGGTGTCTGCGCTTCTGTCCAGGATTTTCGGGATAACATGCGACTCCTCAAGTTCTCTTTTGCATGCAATAGCGCATTCATTTCATTATTGACGATGAAAAAATAGATTACGGCACAGACAAGCGTTCCCGCTATGCAGTCAAACGTAAGCATGGACCAAAAGTTCTGCATAAACGTATGCTCTTCATTCATATGCAAATGAAAACGAAAGCCGTAATTTTGAACTGAAAACTGTTCTAAGAGCAAATAAGCCAGTGTAGTGATGATTATGTTAAGATAGGAGCACAGGAAAAATTTCCATCTTGTCCAGTTTTTCTGATTGAGCAGTAAGGGGATGACCGTCATTACCATATAGGTACATGCCGTAGTTATAATCAGGTAGAGAATCAGCATCACCGCAAGACGCAACTTCAACGGGAAAGACTCATAGATAAAGATGAAGGTAGACAGAATGAGAGCGACACAAAAATCCACCAACATAAGGATTTTGCCTTTATGCCGGAACAATGGAAATGATTGTGTCAGAAATTGAGTTAGCATCGCAAATAATTTTCCTCGAAATACATCGACTGTTTTAGTGATGACGAAAGTAGGTATAATTTTTATCTCGGCAAAATCCCGGTACTTTCCGCATATAAACAATTGGCTGTACTAAATTGTTATATTTCAGTGAATAGATATCAGTTTCGGAGGCATGAATATTTTTTCACATAACGTATTTTTGGGATTTTTGTATGAGCGGAAACAAAAGGCCTTTTATTAAAAAAGAAGATAGCCCGAGGTTTACTCGGACTATCATCGCAACATAACATAAAAAAACCCTTAATAGGGGTACTAGTCATTTCACAATGACTTTTTACTTGCTGTATTGTTCTTCGGACAAGTTAGCCTTCCGACAAGACTTTGTGTAGCGTCTCATACATACCTGGAAAATTCACTGTTGTCGCAGAAGGAAAGTGATCAATCATTGCCGTATACGTTCTCGAAGGCTGCGCGGTTGTCGGAAAAACATTATTTTTCATACATCCACAGATGCAGGACGAATGCAACCGCTTGCAGCTAATAATATGGATCCAATTCTCATTCATATAATGATGCTTTGATATTATGTTATGAACCTGTTTCATTTCTATTCAAAAAAAATGCTCACAAAAATACACTTAAAGATTTGAAACAGGCTTGTCAAACGCAAAAATGTGACGAAAAACAGCGAAAATGCGCTTTGTCACACAAAAAAAATCAGGTATGATCATAGAGATTTCTGAAATTTTTGCGGCGTCAGGTACAGAGATTCCTCATTGATTTGCTAAAAATGTCGGTAAAAAGATGGATTCTGCTGTAATAATGAAAATATCACCGGTGAAATAACGAATAAGTTGAATTTTATCGTAATTTTGCCGCGAACATTGACTATTTATAAATCAATTTATATATTAATTGCTATGGCTATGAATTATACCAGACGTACTTTCATCAAATCAGGGCTGTTTCTGACAGCTGGAATTCCCCTGTTACAGGGATGTGAATTAAGTAATAATCAGAATGTAAGGGATGAGTTGTTCGAACTCTTCCGCCATCCTCCCGTCACCTCCAAACCGTTTGTTCGCTGGTGGTGGAACGGCGATAAATTGTCGGCCGAAGAAATACTTCGTGAGCTGGATATCATGAAGGAAGCCGGTATCGGCGGCGTAGAAATCAATCCCGTCGCTTTTCCGGGCGGCGACGATTTGGGTATCCCGTCCTTGACATGGCTCAGTCCCGAATGGATTGAGATGGTGAAGGTTGCCCTGAAGGGCGCCGAAGAACGCGACATCATCTGCGACATCATTGTTGGCTCGGGATGGCCGTTCGGCGGCGAGTTCCTGCAGCCGGAGGAACAGACGCAGGTGCTCACGCGGGGAGGACAGACGGTCAAAGGTCCTGCCCGTCTACAGCTCCAATCGGAAGACCTTTTGAATGAAGCCTCGCCTCAGGTGGGTTTCAAATTCGAGGGCGCTACAAGCGAAATACATGCCATTTATCTGGCTCCGCTGGAAATGAGTGTGTTTAAACCCGCCCAGGCGGTACCTTTCGACAAAAACAGTCCAACCGTTGTCATTGACGTTCCCGAAGGAGAACATGTTTTGTACACGCTGGCAAAAGTCACCGGCTTTCAGTCGGTCATCAACGGAGCGCCCGGTGCGTCCGGCCCGGTGCTGAATCACTATAACGGAGAAGCTGTGGACAAGTTCCTGAACCGCATGTCGGATCATCTTTTTCCGGCCATTCAGGGCCTGAAAGGTTTCCGGGCAATGTTCTGCGACAGCATGGAACTGGAGGGCGCCAATTGGTGTCACGATTTCCCGGAGGAATTTAAACGTCGCAAAGGATATGATGTGACGCCCTTCCTGCCGTTTATCCTGTATAAGGTTGGTCGCATGGGCCACGCCGTTGAGGGAGGTGCGGCAACTGTCCTGACGGGCGAGGCGAAAGACGAAGTCGGCCGTGTGCGTCATGATTTCTTTGTAGCCTGCATGGAAATCATGCACGACCGCTTCCTGCAGCCCTACACGCAATGGTGTAACAGGCACGGCTTCAAGTCGAGAATACAAGCCTACGGGCGTGAATTTCATCCGCTGGAGGCGTCGTTGCTGGTGGATATTCCGGAATGTGAAACATGGCTGTGGCATTCCGACGGTCTAAAAAACAGTGATTTCGTCCAAAGACCGGCTTATGCCAACGTCAACAAGTTTGTCGCCTCGGCTGCCCGTTTTTCCGGAAAAAAGATCGTCAGTTGCGAGGAAATCACGAATACCGACGCCGTGTTCAACGCTACGCTGGAACGTATCAAGGTAGTTGGAGACCAGAGCAACCTCTCCGGCGTGACCCACTCCGTGCTGCACGGCTTCAACTACAGTCCGCCCGAAACGTCCTTCCCCGGCTGGATTCGCTACGGCACATTCTTCAACGAGCGCAATCCCTGGTGGCCGTTTTTTAAATACTGGTCGACTTACAAGGCGCGGCTGTCGACTGTTTTTCAGGAAACGGACTGTTTCGCCGAGATCGCCGTCATGCATCCCTTAGCCGACTTGTGGACCAAACACGGCCCGCAACGCGATCCGTTCCCCGAAGTTCACTATCCGAACTATCAGTACAGGGTATGGGAAGCGATCCATCAGAACGGGAACAGTTGTGATTACATCAGCGAACATATCCTGCAACAAAGCAAATTTGAAAAGGGTTTCCTGACATACAACACACGGAAATATCATACATTACTGCTGATTGAAGTGGAATCCATCGAACCGGAAACGGCCGAGGCGCTGGCCGCGTTTGTCGCCGGCGGAGGCCGGTTGATATTCACGGGCAAGGAACCGCATCAGTCGCCCGGGTGGAAAAACCACAAGAGCCGGGACGAAAAGGTAAGGCAAACGATTGAGGCCATGAAGCAGCGCCATCCCTCGAAAGTGTTTACCGTCGAAGCGCCCGGAGACGACCTGATTGCGTGGTTCGGAGGCATACAGCAGCAGTGCGGCCTTCAGCCTTACCTGCATATCGAATCGCCGAATCCCTACATCAGCCAGATTCGCCACCGGACAAAAGACAGGGATTTTCTTTTTGTCGTCAATTACAGCCTTGACCGGCGAATCACTACCAACATCCGGTTTGCGGAAGCCGGCGGTCGCAAACCTTTTCTCTGGGATGCGGAAACAGGCGAAAGATATCCGTATCCGTCCTGCAAGGATCAGACCTTGACGGTAGATTTGTATCCCGCCACTTCGCAATTGATTGTCTTTGAGAAAGCGGCTGTTGAAGGCGAAGCGACTGTTGTTCCGCCGGGCGAAGGTCCCGGATTCGACGACGGATGGAACATCCGCCTGGAACATATCAACGGTCGGAAGGAAACGCGTGAACAGGCTGCCCTGTTTGACCTGGCCGACGATCCGCAAACGCAGTCGTTTGCCGGTTACATCTACTATACCCGGGAAGTGGACGACGCGGCAGTCGGGCGCTACCTGGATCTGGGACGGGTATACGGCGTATCGGAGGTGAAGGTCAACGGCGAATCGCTGGGCAGCAGGTGGTATGGAAGGCATCTGTATCGCCTTCCGGAACACCTGGCCAAAGCCGGACGCAAGACGGTCGAGGTAAAAGTCACGACAACGGTTGGAAACTACCTGAAATCCTCGCCGGACAACGTGATCGGACAGCGCTGGACCCACGGGCAACCCTGGCAGCCGACAGGGATGATCGGACCGGTACGGCTGCTGTGAGGTAACAGCAACCGTTGCTGCCGAAAAAAACGAACGGTCGGCCGCTCTTGCACGGGAGAGCGGTCGACCGTTCAGTTTTTCGGCTGACCGGGTTCCGCGCGGCAACCGGCGAGAGGCGACTTTCGGTACTCGTCCCCGTACAGGCCGATCCGCTCGAACGGGATTTTTTGAAAGTGGATGTGTTCCAGTATACTTTCATCCTCCGGATACAGTTTTCCGGCAGCCGCGTCAATACCGGGCGGGATTTCACGCAGGATGAAATTGTCCTCCAGCGTCACTTCGTCCACATCCTGCTCGACATCCCGCCATTGCCCGCCATAGCTCAGGTTGCTGCGGAACACGTTGCCTTTCGGCTGGCCCGGACTGAGGCCCGGCAGCCGTGCAAGCGCCGGATAGCGTTCGCTGTAGGGCGGCTGTGCAGGGTTTACCGCTTCCAGCTTCCGGAACAGTTCCGGATTTTCATCTTCCTTCATATAGTAACTCGCCCAGTTCACGCCCCGCGCATCCAGGTGAACGGAGGCTTCGCAGTCGATAAAGACATTGTTTGTCACAATATTGTCATGTCCTCCGCCGATGAAGGCCGCTTTGCCGGCACGGTAGAAGACATTGCCGTAAAGAGTGGTTCCGGAGGCGAAGTCGTCCAGATAGACGGCGTTGACGCCGTAGAGTCCGGGGCCGTTCAGGTGGTGGAAATAATTGAAGCGAATCAGGTTGCCCCGTTCCGTCCAGTCGCGACCGATGTAGAAGGCGCCGACATCGCCGGTTTCCTGCGCAATGTCATACACTTCGTTATACTCCAGGCAGTGGTCGTTACCACTGAAGGCCACCGCCATGTGAGGCGCGTCGTGGATACGGTTGTGCGCCGCGCGGTTTCCGGAGCCGCTCAGCTGGATGGCCGGACGATAGGTGCGGTTGATGCGGCTGTAGCGGCAGATATGATTGTTGACGGCAAAGTGATGCCCCGGTTCGAGCGTCAGGCGGTCGCCTCCCTGAAGGCTGATTCCGGCGTCGCCGATGTGATGGAGGTCGCAGCCCGCCACGCCGTTGTGATGCCCCCCGAGGATGTGGATGCCGTCGTTGCCGACATTCCGGATGACGCATCCTCCGATCGTATTGTGGCAGCCGCCCTCGATCAGCGCCACGCTGCCGCGCGTGTATTCAAAGATGAAACCCTCCAGCCGCAGGTGTTCCGCATGATCGAGATGCACCATCCAGTCTTCCATGAGGGAGACCACAGCGGCGCCTTCTTCCGCGGGCGAAGGCGGCCAGAAATACAGAAGTCCTTTCTCGCGGTTCAGGAACCATTCGCCGGGACAGTCCAGTTCTTCGAGCACATGCATGGCATAGAAGCGCTGCCCGGCCGAATAGCCATACACCCCGTGCGGCTGCGCGGTAATGAACTCCCTGGCGGCCGCGTCGATGCGCTCCACCCTGACATACGAATCCGCCCAGTCCCATGTCCAGTATCCCTGCAACCAAATCTCGCCGTTTAGCCTCCAGCCGGCGATGCGGTCTTCCGCACAGGCAAAGCGGCCGCAGTGCGTGCCCCGTCCCGTCCGTTCGTCGCCCCCGCAGAGGCTGTCGCACGTTTGCGGTACGGAGGCGATGCGCATCCATTCGCCGGCGTTCGGATAGCGCGCCGGAGTCATCGGCTCGCCTTGAAAGAACAGTTCCATCGGCGCCGTTTCGGTCGGTCGTCCAAAGCCGGTCGCCTTCTGCTGTCCGAAATCGATAATTCCCTGCCCCCGCAAGTCAGCCTGGAGCAACCGGTCGTGCGGTGCACGGATACGCCTCCCGGCCTCGCTGTCGGTCAGCGGTTCGAAATGGATGGCCTGCCCGCCCGTAAAATGCACCTCCTCGCCCGGAAAGGCGCGGTAAACCACCGGCGCGCCTTCCTTTCCACCGTCTTCCCGCGTGAAACGCAACGTCCGGCGCAACGGATACACACCGCCGCGCAGATAGACGGTCAGCCCGCCCGAAGGCAGGCCAGCGTCCTGCCTGAAAGCCCGGACCGCCTGCTGCGCCCGTTCCACCGTACGGAACGGCGCATCTGCCGTGCCTGCATGGCGATCATCTCCCTCCGGAGACACATAAAAAGCGGTTACCGTCCTGTCGGACGAACAGGCTGCCGCCAGCCAGCACAAAACCGCGAATCCCAAAACCGCATGAATCACCTTCATCCGGCTGTTTCCTGTCACTGTACACATTTCTGTTTTCTTTTCGTTTTAAGACATTCATCATTTTGAAAAAACACGCCGCCATCCTCCCTTTGCCGAAAGGTTTTCGAGCCGGGCGTCCGTCAAAGGTAAAAATTTTTTCATGCAATCTAAAGCCGTAACGCGACAGCCCGACAGGCAACAGAAGCACGGTTTCCCGACCTCATGTCCCACGCGGTCCGGTTCATTCCGATCAACTCTTCCCGCAATGCATGTCCTCTTCTCTCCTGCCGTCCACACCCACTGTTCGGCAAATGATTGTATATCAGCATAAAATATCTCATGAAAGGCCTTCAGATTAAATCTAATTCCGTCAGATTAAATCTAATTCCGCCAAAACAAATCTAATCTCGCCAGATTAAATCTAATTTCGCCAAAACAAATCTAATTTCGCCGGAACAAATCTAATTCCACCAAAACAAATCTAATTTCACAGGAACAAATCTAATCTCGCCAAAACAAATCTAATTTCACGGGAACAAATCTAATCCCGCCGGAACAAATCTAATTTTCGCCGGGTAAGAGTGCATTTCAGAGGCAATGTCATCCGGTTTTGCTTCACCTGATGACACTGGGATGACGCCTTCGGCCTGCACAACCCTCTGCCATGCATCCCGTGTACGGCCCTTTTGGGTATTCCGGAAAAAACATCTACTTTTATGCCCTGTTAAAAAAAAGATAACCATTCATGAAGATAGTAATTGCAGGAACCGGATATGTCGGGTTAGTGACCGGTACATGTTTTGCCGAAATGGGTACCGAGGTGTATTGTGTGGATATTGATCACCGGAAAATAGAAAATCTGAAAAGGGGGATTATTCCCATCTACGAGCCGGGACTGGAGGAAATGGTCATCCGGAATTATGAAGTTGGCCGGCTGCATTTCACAACCGACCTGGCCTCGGTCATCAACGAAGTGGAAGTGCTCTTCAGCGCCGTCGGGACACCGCCGGACGAAGACGGCAGCGCCGATCTGAGGTATGTGCTGGATGTCGCCCGCACGGTGGGACAGTGCATGAGGAACTACCTGCTGGTGGTGACCAAGAGCACGGTGCCGGTGGGTACTGCACAAAAGGTCAGGCAAACCATCCTGGACGAACAGGCCAAACGGGGCGTATCCATTGACTTTGACATTGCCTCCAATCCGGAATTTCTGAAGGAAGGCGCGGCGGTAAAGGATTTCATGCATCCCGACCGGATTGTGGTCGGCATAGAAACCCAGCGGGCAAAGACACTGATGGAAAAACTGTATCATCCCTTCATGCTGAATAATTTCCGTATCATATACATGGACGTCCCGTCGGCGGAAATGACCAAATACGCCGCCAATGCCATGCTGGCCACGCGCATCAGTTTCATGAACGACATGGCGAATCTTTGCGAGATCATCGGGGCGGATGTGAATATGGTCCGAAAAGGAATCGGGGCGGACGAGCGTATCGGGAACAGTTTCCTGTATGCCGGCTGCGGCTATGGCGGTTCCTGTTTCCCCAAGGATGTGAAGGCCCTGATCCGGACGGCCCGGATGCACCACTATCCGATGCGTATCCTGCAGGCGGTGGAGGATGTGAACGAAGATCAGAAAACCCTCCTGTTTCGCAAGCTCCGCAAAGCATATGACGGCGACCTGAACGGCAAACAGATTGCACTGTGGGGACTGGCCTTTAAACCGGAAACGGACGACATGCGCGAAGCGCCGGCGCTGGTTTTGATCGAAGCGCTGCTGAAGGCCGGCTGTCGCGTGACGGTGTACGATCCGGTTGCCATTCCGGAAGCCCGGCGACGGATTGGCGACCGCATCCGTTATGCAAAGGATATTTATGAAGCGGTCGAGGGGGCCGAGGCGTTGCTGATCGTAACCGAATGGAAGGAATTTCGCCTGCCCTCCTGGACGGTCGTGAAAGAACGCATGAAGAAATTGCTGCTCATTGACGGACGGAATATTTACGATCCGGATGAACTGGCCGAAGCCGGCTTTACCTATCACTGCATCGGACGATAAGAAACCGCACAGCCGCGCACAGGTGACTGTGCGCAGTCAGTGACGGGCGGGAGGAAGACGGAAAAGAACGAACGTTTTCGGTTTCCGGGCATTGAACCTGTTACGGCCCGTCGATGACTGCTATCCGAAGATTCTTTTGAAATTTGCCAGGAATATCTTGTCGATTACGCTTTTCGGCAAACACAGACCTTCGATGGTTTTCGGCGGATGGGGGATGTTAAATTCGTCTGCCGGAAGGGTTTCGCCGGTGGCCAGGAACAGCCAGTGACGACGCCACCAGTCATGCCGCGCCCGGTTACGCTCTTCCATGTTCCGGATATCCCCGTCGTCCGTTCCGATGTCCGAACCGTACAGCATCCGGTCCTGATATTTGATAAAGAAATCGCAGACCTTTTGCCGGTTTTGCAGCGTCTGGAGCTGTACGTGTCCGAGCCGGGCAGACAGGTCGACGTGGAAGTTGGGATAGCGGTCAAACCGTTTGGCCACCTCGTCCAGGTTCCATTCCATACTGCCGATATGCGCTCCGACGAAGACGAGCCGCGGATGTTTTTCCAGGATATGGTCGCGTGCGGCGATTTGCACTTCCCAGGAGGGCGCCCCGGGATGCTGATACATGTGATATTCGGGATGTTTTGTATAATAATTCAGGTCATTGCCCATCGTGATTTTATCATACGGCAACCAGCAGTTGCGCGGCTCACCCAGATGCGCGGCCAGCGGAAGCCCTTCCTTCTCCAGCCAGGCATACACCGGGTCAAACACCGGATCGTCAGCCATCACGTAGTTTCCGTCCGCATCCTTCAGCGTCATGCCGATGTTTTTCCATATCTTGATCCCCCTCGCACCTGCGGCAATACACTGCTGCACGCGCCGGAGCATGTCGTCGCAGAACGTCGGCGAACCGAATCCGTCTACCGGAAAAGTGCCCAGGAAATCAAACGCTTCGGGATACTGCGTTTTGAGACGCCGACCGATAGCCAGCTGCCTGTCCAGGTCCTCGCCCGCATCCACATTGATGGACAGGAGGTGCATGTGGATGGAGGCGGCGTATTGCAGGCAGGCTTCGTTGAAGGTGTCGTAGTGAAAATGCGCATCCGCCTTGGGCATTCCGGCAAAATCTTCCGGTGCATAAACCGCCTGCTTCCCCGTCCGGCAGGAGAGCAGGGACGTCCCCAGCGGCAGCAGGGAGACGCCGCCGCCCAGGGTGTTTTTAATAAATAACCGTCTGTTCATCTATACTGTTTTGCTATACTTTCAGAAATATTCCGTGCCTGTACATGTGCCGGATGATAAACCACAGGATGCCAAATTCGCCCAGCGCCAGCAGAAACGGATAAAAATCGCCGGCGTATTGCTCCAGTCCGTGGAGCAGAGCCTGAGCGATCCGGTCCAGTTTAAAAGTCGTATGAAGCATATAGGCTGCGATGGCATTCAGGCCGAAGATGCGCAGGCCGGTGACCCACCAGCCCGACAGTTTCCACTTGTCCGTCAGGAGAAACGAGAGCGCCAGCAACAGGTAACAAATCCCGCTGCTCAGCAGAATCATGGAGCATGACCATATCTTTTTGATAACCGGCATCTGCAACCCCCAGAGCAGTCCTCCGGCAATCAGCACAGCGCCGGTCAGCGAGAGCAGTTGCAGTTTCCGTTCCGGCGAAAGGTCCCGTTTCAGCAGATAGCCTGCAAAATAGCCGGAGATAACCGTTGCGCCGAAAGCGATGCTGGTAAGCATCCATGTATACTGCGTACCGTCGTCGAAACGTCCGAACACGGCATGGTCAATCTGAATTGCCAGGTTGCCTTCGGGCGTGAATACCCCGGCGCCAAAACCGGGCACGGGAATAAACGTCATGCACGCCCAGTAGACCACGACCAGCGAAAGACCGGTCGCCAGCTGCGCCTTGACGTGCCTTACGTTCAGGACGATCAGGGCGGTGATCAGATAACCGAAGGCTATCGCGTGGAGGGTGTTGCAGTAGATGTGGAACGTATCCGCGCGCAGGTCCAGCAGATTGCCCTGCGCAATCCAGCCGAGCAGGAAAAGCAGTGCAAAACGCCGGAATATCTTGAGATACAGCTGTCCCCTGGTATGTCCCTGTCGCATGAATTTGGAAAATGAAAACGGCATGGACAGTCCGGAGGTAAACAGGAAGAGGGGCATGATGATATCCCAGGCCGTGAAGCCCGTCCATTCCACATGATCCAGCTGATAAAGAATCCCGCCGGCAGCCTCGGAATGGAACGCGTGAAAAAAGCGGCGCAGTACATCGCCTGCGCCGACCAGAAAAAACATGTCAAACCCTCGCAGCACATCAATGGCGGCGAGGCGTTCGGAAACATTTGCCGATGTCATGACGTCCGCTTGCGTGTTAGATGGCGTCAATGACTCCCTTGAAATAACCGATGGATTCGGCGACGCCGGGCAGCGGGTCTTTGCCGTCCTTTTCAAATTCCAGGCTGCAAACGCCTGTGTAATCCACGCTGCGCAACATCTTCACGAACGCGGGAATGTCAATCACGCCCCGTCCCATTTCGCAGGTGTTGCCGCTCCCGGTCGCCTCGGTCACGTTCTTGATATGAATGTCAAAAATCCGCGAGTAATAGCGTTTCAGGTCGGCCGCAGGATTTTTGCCGGCGCGCATGTTGTGTCCCACGTCCAGACACAGTCCCAT
Organism: Tannerella sp.; assembly: GCA_031276675.1. Taxonomy (GTDB): domain Bacteria; phylum Bacteroidota; class Bacteroidia; order Bacteroidales; family Tannerellaceae; genus Tannerella. Next base: position 14,033 of record JAISMO010000112.1, on the reverse strand, counting down.
CCGCGGGTCCAGGTCTTTCACCCGTTCCCAGATACTGGTGGCGTCGGGGTATTTGTCCTCCGGGCCGTGATTGTGAATGGCGTAGCGGATGTCATACTGTTTCACCTTTTCATTGACGTAACCGAACAGTTTTTCCGCCGGGACGCCGACGATAATTCGCACCCCCACCCGGTGCGCATATGCAAAGGCGCGGTCTATTTCCTCTTCCGTGTTCATGTAGATCGGCCCCACTCCGTAGCCGGTGATGCGTTTGGCGGCCAGTTTGGCATGAAAGTTTTTGATTTCTTCGTCCGTACTGTCCATCGGAAGATGAAAATCCTTGATACAAAGGAAACGTACGTCTATTCGATCCAGCATCTGGATCGTCTGATCTATGTCGAACGAGCGGAACGTAAAACCGGCCATGCCGATTTTAAACAAATCCTTTACGGGAGCGTGCCGCGTTTCGGAGAGCGATCCGGCATGAGCCACACGGGGACTGCCGAATACGGAGGAAGCGCCGGCAACCAGTAAGCCGGCGCTTGCCTTTTTTACAAAATTTCTGCGTGATGTCATTGTCTAATCAGTTTGTTTAAATGAATAACCGTTTTATATATCAATTTGTTTGTGTCTGTATCACTCATCAGCGGGCAAATATAGTAAAATAAAAGAAAGGAAACTTCCGGACAGAGCGGCCGGTTTTCTTTTTTAAGAATTATTTTGACCGCAGGAATTCTCCGGGTGCAAAAGAGCGTTTCCTGCGGATGCATCCCGGATGGTTGCACGCTGCACGCCGGTGTACCGGACAAATCACCGTTTCAATACTTTTATGCTACCTTTGCAGCACACGATAATTTTAATAATAAAGATAATGAACGATAAAGAAAACGCAGGGAGTCCCGGAAAGCAAATAACAAAATCAACAGTGCCTGTTCATTCGTTGGCGCGAAATTACCTGCCAGCCGATTATGTGGATGTTTTCAGTACGGATATACTCGAAGACAAGCGTTTAACACCGGATAATTTGCTGATTGCGTTTTGGACTGATTTTCCGAAATGGGTACAACTGCTGTTTAAATTGAGAGACCGGTTAGTAAAGCCATTCGGGTTGAAAACCAATGAAAATGAAAATGATTTCAAGCATAAGTTTGAAGAAGCCATTCGCAGCAGCGGTCAGTTTCATTTAATGAACGTTCTTGCAAAATCCCCCAATGAAATCGTCGTGCAACTCGCAGATGCGCATTTAACAGCCGAACTGTCCATTCATAACGAAAAATCGAACGGGACTCAATTGAAAATAAATTTTATTACGGTCGTTCATTTTCATAACGTCTGGGGTAAAGTTTATTTTTTTTTCGTTCGGCCATTTCATAAAATGATCGTCAAAACGATGATGAAACGAAGTATAGCGAAACTGATAAAGAATGATAGATGATGAACGAAAATAAAAACGCAGGGAAAACCTGTACAGTTCGTGCAAAGGGGATATGATGTTAAAAACTGAAGAGTGGGGTAAGACAATGGCTATAATTATCGAGAAAGAAAAACAATGAGGATGTCTCAAAAGTCTTTAGCATAGTAGAGCGGGGTGAGTACAAACAAGTCTCCCCCTACCCTCTCCTCAAACTGTACGTGCAGTTTTCCCGCATACAGTTTTCATGCATGTATTCGACGGACTGAGCCTCAATCCGAACGCTACGGCGCTGGCCGACGGCATGGCGGACACGCAAACTCTAACCATGCACGAGGAATCGAACGGCAGTTGGAAGTTCGAAATCAAACCGAAAACCGACCTCCGCGCAGCATCCGTAACCGATGCTGCCGGTAAAATCAAGGAAACCGGTCGGCACGGCAACCTTCGCCCTGAACGGCCTGCCCCGCGGCGTACCGACTGTCCGTGGCAGCAGCGGCTGGACAAAGAAAGTTGTACGGTGAACCGTGACATAATGATTCGGTATTTTGGGATTTGGGGTTTACACTCTAACCCCCAAACTTTATACGGCTAAAAAAAGAGCTACAGTGAACGGGTGTCCATCATCCTGCTCTGCCTCCCTGCACAGGGCTTTTTGAAACGATTTAAAGCATATTGCAGCGTAAGTCAACTAAATACAGTGTTTTACCGGTGATCCATAATCAGAACTTCCTAAAATTACCTAAAACAAAACGGGCGCGCCCGCATGGGGTTGCCCGTTTGTTATAAAAGCCGCACCGTGGATATGTACAAACTCCGTATGACAGGTTTTGAGTGCCTTTGCCGTCTTTGTAATCCGTCGTGCTAAGCATTCCCCGAAAGGATACGGCCCGCCATTGACGGCAAGAGCTTGTCTCGGAATTCAATTTTTCTGATGAGTTTCCCAATCGAACAAATGCGGCTTAACTCATACATTTCGTCGTTGCAAATATAGAGGTTTGCAATGGACTGAACAAATTTTTTTATCCCTAAAAATTGGTTTTAACATAGCTGACCATCCTCTTAAAACGTAAAAAGGTGGCTTTTATGCAAATAGCCATCTTGTTCTGAAAACGGACGGTAGCGACTGTTTAGCTTGCTTTCATTTTGCTTACGACGGCTTTGAAAGCTTCCGGGTGATTCATGGCCAAATCGGCCAACACTTTCCGGTTGATTTCCACGCCCGCTTCGCGCAAACCACCCATCAAGCGGGAATAGGAAAGGCCTTCCAAACGGGCGGCCGCATTGATACGCTGAATCCACAATGCACGGAAATTGCGTTTTTTGTTCCGACGATCGCGGAAAGCGTAAGTCAAACCTTTTTCCCACGTATTTTTGGCTACTGTCCACACGTTTTTGCGAGCGCCATAGTAGCCCCTCGTGAGTTTTAAAATCCGTTTTCTTTTTGCTCTGGAAGCAACATGATTTACTGATCTTGGCATAATTTTGAATTTTTGAACGTCAGCGCCACCTTTTCCAGATGAACTTGGGTGCTGAACATTCGGTTAATACCTCTGTTATCGAACTCTTGCAGAATAGGAACTTATTTCAGGCGAAGCAAATGTTTTACATTATTTATATCCACATTTGCTACCAGACCGGTCAAGGTCAGATTCCGCTTTTGCTTTTTCGTCTTCTTCGTCAGAATGTGACTTTTAAAAGCATGTTTTCTTTTAATTTTCCCTGTTCCGGTAAGGGCGAACCTCTTTTTGGCACCGGAATTAGTCTTCAATTTTGGCATGTTACTTAACTTTTTTATTATTAATAATTAGATGGATAATCTCTTATTCGGTTTTTGCTTCTTCTTTCGGTTTGGATAGCGGCATTTTGGCTGCTGTTTGCTTGCCGGAATTGCCTGTTTTCCTGGGTGCCAGCATGATAATCATTCGTTTTCCTTCCAGTACAGGCATTTGTTCTACTTTTCCGTAATCTTCCAGATCATTGGCGAAACGCAGTAACAACACTTCTCCCTGTTCCTTGAAAAGGATGGAACGTCCTTTGAAAAACACATAGGCTTTCACCTTGGCGCCCTCTTCCAGAAAACTCTTCGCATGTCTCAACTTGAAATTGTAGTCATGATCGTCTGTTTGAGGACCAAACCGTATTTCCTTCACAACAATTTTGACCGATTTCGCTTTCTGCTCTTTCTGACGTTTCTTTTGCTGATAGAGAAATTTTTGATATTCAGTTATCTTACATACGGGAGGAAGTGCACTGGGAGAAATTTCCACCAAATCCAACCCCATATCTTCGGCCATCTGCAAGGCTCGGCTGATCGGATAAATTCCGACGGCAACATTATCACCCACCAAGCGCACTTCGGGAACACGAATCCGCTCATTGATTCTATACTGTTCTTTAACGTGGTCGTTTCTCATTCAAAAACGGGTAATCCCCTCTATACATTTAGTTTTGCTCAAATTGTTTGTTCTTTCTCCCACCGATTCATTATTTCGTCGATTTCGGCTATCAAATGCGCTGCAAAGGTAGTAATTTTCATTAAACCTTTATCACCTTCACCCTGTTTTCTTACGGATACTTCGCTATTTTCCATCTCCTTTTCGCCTACAATGAGCATATATGGTATTTTTTTTATCTCATTATCGCGTATTTTGCGTCCGATTTTTTCATTCCGGTCGTCTACAGTCACACGGATGTCCTGCGCCTCCAATTGACGGGCGACTTGACAGGCGTATTTGTTAAATCGATCACTGACAGGTATCACCACTACCTGATCAGGAGTTAACCACAAGGGGAATTTGCCGCCCGTATGCTCAATCAGTACGGCAATGAAACGCTCCATCGAACCGAATGGCGCCCGATGAATCATTACCGGACGATGTTTCTTGTTGTCATCACCTGTATATTCAAGTTCGAAGCGTTCGGGCAGGTTGTAGTCCACCTGAATGGTACCCAACTGCCAGCGGCGGCCAAGTGCATCCTTGACCATGAAATCGAGTTTCGGACCATAGAACGCAGCTTCGCCCGGTTCCACGCTGGCCGAAAGTCCTTTTTCCCGACAGGCTTCCATGATAGCGTGTTCGGCTTTTTCCCAGTTTTCATCCGAGCCAATGTATTTTTCCTTATTAGTGGGATCACGCAAGGATATTTGCGCTTCAAAATTTTCAAAATCAAGCGCTTTGAATATGATAAAGATAATGTCCATCACTTTCAGAAATTCGTCTTTCAATTGGTCGGGACGGCAAAACAAGTGAGCGTCATCCTGAGTAAATCCGCGTACGCGCGTCAGTCCATGCAATTCGCCGCTCTGTTCATAGCGGTACACCGTACCGAACTCGGCAAAACGCAACGGCAAATCCTTGTATGAGCGTGGGAATGCCTTGAAAATCTCGCAGTGATGCGGACAGTTCATGGGTTTCAACAGAAACGTTTCGCCTTCCTGAGGCGTATGAATCGGCTGAAACGAATCCTTGCCGTATTTGGCATAGTGGCCGGAGGTGATGTACAACTGCTTGGCGCCGATGTGGGGCGTCATCACCTGCTGATATCCGTACTTCCGCTGAATCCGTTTCAGGAAATCTTCCAGCTTCAGGCGTAACTGTGTACCACGCGGCAACCATAAGGGTAATCCGGCACCCACGGAAGCGGAAAAGGTAAACAATTCCAACTCCCGACCTACTTTACGGTGGTCGCGTTTTTTGGCTTCTTCCACCAGCGCAAGATACTCGTCAAGCAATTTCTTTTTCGGGAATGTAATTCCATAGATACGAACCAGTTGCTTGCGTTTTTCATCGCCGCGCCAGTAAGCTCCCGCCACGCTCATGATCTTCGCCGCCTTGATATATGAAGTATTGGGCAGGTGCGGCCCACGACACAAATCGGTGAAACAGCCCTGCGTATAGGTCGTGATTTGTCCGTCTTCCAATTCACTGATTAATTCAGTCTTATACACTTCGTTACGGTCGCCGAACAGTTTCAATGCGTCGGCTTTCGAAATATTCTGCCGGACAATATCCTCTTTCCGGACAGCCAGTTCCAGCATTTTAGCTTCAATGGCGGCAAAGTCGCTATCCGTAATAACGGCATCCCCCAGGTCTACGTCATAGTAAAAACCGTTCTCAATAGCCGGCCCGATTCCGAACCTGACATTCGGATAAAGTTCCTGCAAGGCCTCGGCCATCAGGTGCGCACTCGAATGCCAGTAAGTATGTTTACCCTCTTCATCTTCCCATTTGAGCAGTTGAAGGGTCGAATCCTGCTGAAGAGGACGGCTTATATCCCATACTTCACCATTCACTTTGGCTGCCAATACACTCTCTGCCAATCGCGGACTGATGCTTTCAGCTATCTGCATGGAAGTAGTCCCTTTCGCATATTCTCTGACAGAATTATCTGGAAATGTTATTTTTATCATTTATTGAAATTATCATCTTACATTTTCGCCGCAAAGATAATAAACAATTGTAAAATTTCTCCGAAAGAACGACCGAAAAATAATACTTTATGCAGCAGGGTCGTATGAATTTAACGTAAGAACTGCCCGTTTACAAAGGCGATGCATTTCAAGCGAAGCTATTTATTTGATATACTCAACCGGAATCGGATTGTGAATTCATCTATCTGAAGTTGAGAATTTGCAGTGTCTCAGCCCTGACTTACCGTGTTCGACAGTTTCAAAAAAATACAGAAATGGTTTTTAGCTCGAAAACGGCCAAGAATCTCTCTCCTTCGTTATGAAAGCATAAATAACGGTAATAAAGAATTATAGTATATCCGAAGCTGAAAATTATTGTTTTAATTTGCCATCGCAATTGATAATCAATATCGTAATGAAATCGGCTATTTTCATTCTTTTCTTAGTCATCATGATGATTTCCTGCACTTCGGGAGGAAAGGAAAACGTCATGACTTATACGGTTGCCCGCGGTACGTTTGAAAATACCCTGACCATTGACGGATACGTGGAACCGTTGCGCTCGACGACGGCCAACTGTCCGCCCTACATTGAAGGCACCGTCGGATTTCTGGTCGAGGACGGGACGTATGTAAAGGAAGGCGATGTTGTCTGTATCGTGGAAGTGGCCGAACTGCAAACCCGATATGATCAGTTGAAGGCCGATTATGAAATCGCACAAGTGAATCTGACTAAGGCCGAGGCTGACCTGGCTTTGCGATATGCCCTGCTGGAGGCGGAAGTGAAAACCAATGAAGCCGAAACGCAGATTGCCCGGCTGGACTCGCTGCAATTGAAATATGCACCTCCGAATCAAGTGAAGATTAAAGAATTGGAATTACAACAGGTGACCATTCAGAAAAACCGTTTTGAGAAGAAACTGGAAGCGCTCAAAGTCATCCGGCAATCGGAGATCAAAATGCAGGAGTTGAAAGTACAGCAATTGGCCAACGGGCTTCAAACCGCCAGGGATCGGCTGGAGGCCTTGACAGTCAAGGCGCCTAAAGACGGACTGGCCGTCAGGGCGACGAATTGGGTGACGAGAAAAAAACTCCAGACCGGCGATCCGGTGTGGCACCTGATGCCGCTGGTCAACCTGCCCGAATTTGCGGGAATGAAAGTCATCATTCGCGCGTCCGAAGCAGATTACAAATACATTAATACAGGCGATTCGGTAATTTACACCTTCGATGCCATGCCGGGTAACGAGGCGTACGGGAAAATACAGATGAAATCGCCGGTCGGACAGCAGCACAAGGAAAATTCAAAGGTGAAGTTCTTTGATATTGAAGCCTCGATAGACAGTGTCCGAACCATGCCCGATCCGGGATATACGGCAAACTGCCGTATCCTGATCACACAGGTGAAAGACACGCTAATCGTTCCGCAAATCGCTGTTTTTGAAGAAGACTCAATCAAGGTAGTATATGTAAAGCGGGGAAAAAAATTTGACATGCAACAAGTGCAGATCGGCATTTCGTCGCCGAAAGAAGCCGTGATTGCCTTTGGATTGCAAGGGAATGAAGAGATTGCCCTGATGAAACCTTCGTCCTCATCCCTGCGGAAAAGAGTGTTCCTGCCGGTGGATTCAACCCGAAACAAACCGGTTAATACCTCAAATGAAATAATATGAAACGAATATTCGACTGTTACGTCCTTACTGTCTGTTTTTTGCTTCTCTTCAGTTCATGCGGCCGGAAAGAAACCGGCGAAATACCGCTGGCGGAAGCAGAGCGGGGCGTTTTTTACATCGACCTCTACGAAGAAGGAGAAATAGAAGCGACCCATTCGATCAACATCTCGTCGCCCACGATTTCATGGCGCTACGGAAATCTGAAGATTACGCAGCTGGTCAAAGACGGACAGGATGTAAATGCCGGAGACACGCTGATTGTCTTCGATCCTTCGGAAGTGCAGAAAGGCATCGTCGAGGCCGAAGGCCGTCTGGAAATCAGCCTGGCGGAACTGGAACAGATGACCGCCCAGCACCAGTCCGACCTGGAGGAACTGAATGCCGATTACGAAGTGGCGCGCCTGTCGCGTGAAATCTCCGCCATTCGCTTTGAATCGGCCGAATATGAATCGGAAGTGAAGAAAAAGGAAATCCAACTGAATTTAGACAAGGCCGGCATCGCTCTGGACAAGGCCGGGGAACAGATTGAGAATCGCATCAAAATCCAGAAGGAGGAAGTCAAGCAGAAGAACCTGGCCATTGAACAGGATCGGGCGCGTTTGAATGAAGCCCATGAGACGCTCAACAAAATGTTTGTTGTGACGCCGTCGCCCGGCATTGCCATCATTGCCCGCAGCTGGAACAGCGGAAACAAGTTTCAGGTGGGAGACCAGTGCTGGTCTGGATTTCCGGTCATCCAGTTGCCGGATTTGTCTTCGATGAAGGCGACCGTGAAGATTAACGAGGTCGACATTGCCAAGATAAGCAAGGGCTTGAAAGTGGAAATCAAGCCGGATGCCTTTTCCGACAGTGTCTTTTCAGGCACAGTGAGCACGGTGGCCAATCTGGCGGTAAACAAGGATGAAACATCTAAACAGAAGGTTTTTCCGGTGGAAATCCTGATAGACGGGACCCATGCGAACCTGCTTCCCGGTTTGACGGTGAGTTGCCGGATCCTCATCGACCGGATCGACGACGTGCTGTATGTGCCGCTGGAGGCGGTTCATCAGGAGGGTAACACCTGTTTTGTCTACAAAAAGACGGGCAGCGGATTCGGCAAAACCGAAATCGAACGGGGCGCCGTCAATGCCGATTTCATGGTGATCACTTCCGGATTGAATGAAAAAGACAGGGTCGCGCTGATTGATCCTTTCCTCAAGGAAAAGGAAGAAAAGAAACGGGAAAGCACCTCAAAAGAAGTCATGCCATGAGACAAACACACATCCTTCGTCGCCTCTCGCGTCTGGCCCGCGGTCTGTCGTTTGCCGTTGCCTGTCTGGTTGTTGCCTGTGGCGATCGGAAAAGCGGCGAAGCGGAAAAAGCGGCGGAACGGAAAAACCTGATAGAAACCGGCGAACTGGCCGCCATTAACAACCGTTCGTTCGTGTTGCCGCGGTTCGGGCAATACTGGTATGAGATGCGCGTGATCGGTATTCTGGAGCACGGAGCAATCGTGAACGCGGGCGATTCGATCATTCAGCTTGACCCGACGGAGGTCAAGCGTTTTATCATTGAACGGGAAAGCACGCTGGAAACGGAACGGGCCAATCTGGAAAAACTGCGCGTAGACCACAGTAACCGGATCAATGAACTGACAAGCAATATAAAGAATGAGACTGCGTCTTTCAACCTTAAGCAAATCGAACTGGAGTCTTCCCGTTTCGAGACCGAACGTTTGCGCAGCATCAGGGAACTGGAGTTTCAGCAGGCCCGCATCCTGTTTCGCAAGGAAGAGAAAAGGCTGGAACTGACCAGGATCATTCATGAAAATCAGTTGAAAATACAGGAAATACGGGTGCATCAGATCGAAACCGAAATCCAGAACGCCCATGCCATTTTGCCGGCCCTTACGCTGCGTTCGCCCATTGCCGGCGTTTTTCAGATTGCCCGCAACTGGCGGACGGGGACGCTGGTCAAGGTCGGCGACAACATTTATACGGGCAATAACCTGGCCAACGTACCCGAACTTGCCTGGATGAAAGTGAATACGTATATCAATGAAAATGACTTCCTGCGCCTGCGGACAGGCCAGAAGGCGGCGGTTCGCCTGGACGCCCTGCCGGAAATCGTTTTCGACGGAGAGATAAGCTATATCGGCAAACTGTGCCACCTGAGAGACAATAACCAAAAATCGCGTCAAAAGGTGTTTGATGTGGAAGTCCGGATGTTGAAGTCCGACCTGCGCCTGAAACCCGGGATGACGGTCAGTTGCGAATATTTGAACGATTGATTTATGCAAGTTGAAGAAAACATCCGTCTGGCCATCCGGGGACTGGCCGACCACAAATTCCGCTCGTTCCTGACCATGCTGGGAATCATTTTCGGCGTGGCCTCCGTGATTGCCATGCTGTCGATCGGCGAAGGCGCCAAACGCGAAGCCATCGCCAAATATCAGGACCTGGGGGTAAACAACATCATCATTCGCGAAAAAAAGATGACCGATGCGGAACTGGAAGAAGTCCGCGCCCGGTTTTCGCAGGGCCTGTCCATCCGGGATGCCGGCGTGCTCCGGGATATCGTCCCCGGCATCGTAAGGATGGCCTCGCAGGCGGAGATCAGTACCGATGTCAAGTATGCCGACAAATCGGTCAAATCGACGGTCATCGGCATTACGCCCGACTTCCTGTCCATGATGAATTACCGTTTGAGCAGCGGGGAATTGATCACGAAGGAACATGACGGGAGCCGCGCCAGAATCTGTGTGATGGGAGCCGGAGTCGCCGCGTCGCTGTATCCCGGAGAAGACCCGGTCGGGAAAATGGTGAAAATCGAAGACCAGTGGCTGGAAGTGGTCGGCGTGCTGGAATCGAAAACGCTGTTTACCGAAACGGTCGGCGAACTGGCCGCCCGCGACCTGAATACGGATGTATACGTGCCCCTGTCCACCTTTCTGGGGCGCTTCAGCCGCGAGCATGTCCTTTCGAGCCAGATACAGCAAATCACCGTTCAGGTAGAAAATTCGGGACAGCTGGTGGAAGTCTCCCGACTGATTCACGAGATATTGAAAAGGCATCATTTCAATAACGAAGATTACAGCATCATCATCCCCTTTGAACTGCTCAAACAGGAAGAAAAGGAACGGCAGATTTATAACTTCCTGCTGGGCGCCATTGCCGCCATATCCCTGATTGTAGGAGGCATAGGAATCATGAATATCATGCTGGCGACGGTCATGGAACGGACCCGCGAAATCGGTATCCGCCGGGCAATCGGCGCACGAAAGGCCGACATCATGAGCCAGTTCGTTTGCGAGGCCGTCGCCATCAGCATCACCGGAGGAATCATCGGCGTCCTGCTGGGCATCAGTCTTTCGCTGACGGTCTCCCTCTTCACCGATGTGAATACCTTTATCCGTCTCTATTCCATTCTGATAGCCTTTGCCTTTTCGGTGATTGTCGGCATCAGTTTCGGCTATCTGCCGGCCAGGAACGCAGCCGGCCTGAAACCCGTCGACTCGATTCGATACGAATAACCGATACCTGAAAAAAAAGATTATGCTGATCGAGATCGTTCATCTGACAAAGAATTACAGCATCGGAGAAATGGAAATTCCCGCCCTGAAGGAGATTAATCTCACGATTGACAAAAACGAATATGTAGCCATCATGGGGCCTTCCGGTTCCGGAAAGTCCACGCTGATGAACATCCTGGGATGCCTGGACACGCCCTCGGAGGGTCATTATTACTTCAACCGGACGGATGTGAGCACGCTGGACGACGACGCGCTGTCGGCCATGCGAAACAGGGAGATCGGATTCGTGTTTCAGAACTTCAACCTGCTGCCCCGCCTGAACGCGCTTCAAAACGTGGAACTGCCACTGATTTATGCGGGCATATCCGCTCACGAACGGAAAGAACGCGCGCTGAAGGCGCTCGAACGGGTCAACCTGGCCGGTCGCATCACCCACAAACCCGGCGAACTGAGCGGCGGACAGCGGCAACGGGTGGCCATTGCACGCGCGCTGGTGACCCGTCCCGGCATCCTGCTGGCCGACGAACCGACCGGCGCCCTCGACTCGAAAACGGGCGAAGACATCATGGAGCTGTTTCGCGAACTGCATCAGGAAGGCAACACCATCATCCTGATTACCCACGAACAGGAGATTGCCGGCTATGCCGACCGGAACATTTACCTCCGCGACGGAATGATTCATTCCGACCGTCCAAACGGCAACAGAACGCCCGGGAATACGAAATAAATCAAGACCGAACGAACAGCCAAACAGCTAAAAAGATGAAAATGCAAACAGCAAACAGCCGGCCCGCACCGGACCCCGTCCCGGCTGCCATCGGAAAGGCCCGTGCGGGACTTTTTCCGGACTGCATCACGGCGCCCGGTCATGCCGCTCGGAAAGCCATCCGGTTCCGGGCGGGAAACAGGAAAACAGACCGCCTCCCGGCTAAGCCGGAGCAGAGAGAAAACTGTATTTTTGTTTTTTTTGTTGAGTATTTGTTCCCCAAAGTTCAGTGCTTTTGGTGGAAAAGCACTGAACTTTGCGCCAAAAGCACTGACTTTTTCGGCAAAAGCACTGACTTTTCCGGCAAAAGCACTGACTTTTCCGGCAAAAGCACTGAACTTTGCGGCAAAAGCACTGACTTTTGCACCAAAAGCACTGACTTTTGCACCAAAAGCACTGAACTTTCCGGCAAAAACACTGACTTTTGCACCGAAAACACTGACTTTTCCGGCAAAAACGGTCGCTTTTGCGCCGACAACAATGAAATCAACTAACTGAATATGAAAAAAATAATGTTTTTATTCTGGATGCTGGCCGGCAGCGGTTGGACGGCCCTGCAATCCGAAACCTACCATCTCACGCTGGAACAGAGCATCGAAATCGCCAGGGAAAAGAGTTACCGTATGTTAACCCTTATACAGGAACTCAAAATCGCCGAATACAACCTTCAATCGGCCACCAGCCGCCTGAAAACCCATATCAACCTGAACCTCTCCCTGCCCGACTATGCCGAAACGGTGCGGCAGAAAGCCGACAGCACGGGCATTTTCTTTTCAATCAGGGAACTGACCTATTCAAGCGGCCTGACCATCAACCAGCCGCTGCCCACGGACGGTAACATCTTCATACAGGCGGGCCTGTCCAGCTTCAAGGACTACTACACCGGCAACCGTTCGTCGAATCTCAACACGCGGCTGGGCTTCAGGCAGCCGCTGGACGCCCTCTATGGATATAACGCCATCAAATCCACGCTCCGAAATGCCCGGTTAGCCTACGAACGCTCCGCTAAAGTGCTGAAAAGAGAGGAACTGAATCTGGTGTACGACGTGAGCACAGCCTACTACAATCTGCTTTCGCTGCAAAAAAGGACGGAAATCGCCCGGCTGGACCTGGACAGACAGAACGAAGCCTGTGAAATTTCAAAAAACAAATATCAGGCAGGGTTGCTGCGCGAAGTGGACGCCCTGCAAATGGAAGTGGACCTGGCCGATGCCCAGAGCAATTACGACATGGCGCTGCTGGCCCAGGGCGCTTCCATCAACTCCTTCAAGGAGCAGCTCGGCATCCGGCTGGATGACAGCATCGTCCTGAACGGCCGGCTGGAATACAACGTCATTGTGGTCGATCCGGAGAAAGCCGTCCGGCTGGCGCTGGAAAACCGGCTGGAAATCCGCGAACAGGAAATTCAGATCGAAATGCAGAAACTGGACATCAGACGGCAGCGGGCCAACGGGATGATCCGGGGCAACTTCGAAGCTTATTTTGAAAAGGTGGGTGTGGCCGCGCCCAGCGCCACCGCAGCCATATCCGGTTCTGTCGGAAACTCCTGGACGGATTTCATGAACCGTCCCTACAACTACGGCGTGGGCTTTACCATTTCGATACCCGTCTTTGACTGGGGCGAAAACCGTGCGCTGGTACGCGCCGCCCAAGCCCGCCTCACGCAGTATGTCCTCTACCGGACGCAAACGGAACGCGAGATCGAAACGGAAGTCCGCAACCTGGTCGCCAGCGTCGGCAGCAACCTCAAGCGCCTGCAGCTACTGGAAAAAAACGTGGCCGTGGCCGAAAAGAGTTTTGAAATCACCCTCAAACGCTTCTCCGACGGCGACATCGACAGCCAGGCCCTGGCCCTGGAACGCAACCGGCTGAACACGGCCTACACCTCCCATCTGGGCGCCTACATCAGCTATCAGCTGACACTGGCCGACCTGATGCGCAAAACCTTCTTCGACTTCCGCAACGACACGGCCGTTGAATAATCCTCCGCATCGCTGCCGGTGAACGTGCGTTCGACGTGAGAAAAGGTGAAAATACAGGGAAGTTACTGCGCAAGCGCCCTGAAACGGGCCAGCGCTTCCGCCCCCTCTCCGTATAAAATCAGCGTGTCGCCCTTCAGCACACAGGAAACCGTCCGGTTCAGGGCGTCCATCAGCCGGTCTTCCGTATCGCCGGCCTCCAGACACATTTTCCGGGTGATCACCATCCGGGAAAAACGAATTTCCTGTTCCCCTCCCAGTTCATACGCTCCCCGAAACCTGTTGCAGCCGCCATAGCCGG
>JAISMO010000108.1 GCA_031276675.1 Tannerella sp. | reverse complement strand
CTCTGCTCCGTCAGGTTGACCGGATAGCCCGACAGAGCGACGTCTTCAATGATGGTTTTGAAATCAAGCATCGCTGCGCGGGTTTCTCCGGAAATAAGCGCAAAATGACATTCTCCATCATAAAAATAAGCGTACAAGAAGTCTTTCTCATATTCAATGAACAAACCTGTGCCGTATGCGTAATTGCCTTTGAACAGCGCCTGGAAAAAGACAGACACGTCGGCATAGTCATTTTCGTACAACGACTGCGGAATATTCTTATGATTGATATTCATCCTGAAAACAGGCTTCAGTTCATCGTTTGCCCATTTGTGGATCACGTCGTCAAACATGTTAAAGACATATATTTCGTTTTCGCTGCCGAACGTCCGGCTGAAGTGGTTGGCCGAATGAATATGCAGAAATTTGGCTTTTCCGGAATCTATTTCCAGGTGGTTGCCGGTTACGCTGTTTGTATGCAGGTCAACGGTTTTAAGCTGATGCCGGTTGTCCCGGTCCATTTCGTTACCGATATACACGCAAACTTTTTCGGGTTCCACGAAATACATCCTGGCAGCCCAGTAATTCATTTTGACGGTCTTTTCCAGCACGCCGTCCCACGTATATTTGTACAGCGTTCTGTCCGTCCGGCTTAATATCCAGACCGTCTGATCCGCGTTGACTTCAAAGTCTGCAATACCGCTGTATTCTTCCGGGCCCGGTCCGTTTCGCCGGATTTTTCCGCATACCCGCCCTTCTTCATCAAATCTGTAGAGCGCAAACCGGTCAGCCACATATATAAAGCCGTCTTGGTGGACGATTTTTACCGGATTGTCAATCAGCACGTCCCGATTTGTTTCGAGCGGCACACACTTGACGGATGAGAAAACAGTGGAGCTGTTTACCTTGTCGGTATATACTTTCGATGAAATCGAAAGTTCCACAAGCGCTTCACCTTTCGTCTGCTTCGAATCGCAGTCAGCAAGCAGTAGCACCGCTGCCAGTAAGGAAATTTGATTGAATGGTTTCATTTTAATTTACCATTTAATATCAGCAACTTACATACAAAAGGCGGGATGACTCGCATAATAACACAAATCCACCCCGCCCTATATTAATTTAGCTTGGGCAACCAGAGCAACTCGACGCACCGCAAGAATTTGAACCTGGACAGCAGCAGAAACGAGTCCCAGCCTCATTTCCATACAATGTGCCACTTCCACTTGTCTCACTATCCGCCAGTGCCTCCACATTCTCCATCGCCACATCCGTCAAAACCGTTTCATTCCGGCTTTGACTCACATTCCAGACAGCTACCGCTGTTATGGCAACTACTGCCACCAAATACAAAAAAATCTTTTTCATAATCAAATCATTTTAAACGATAAAATTTTCTCTGCAACGCAGAATTGTATTAATTGTTGTTTTGTTCAGACAATCATTCCCTTTCGGTCATGATGTCCGGCAAATTTGACCGGCTGCCATCCGTATCCAAAACAAAGTTTGCAGACAACCTGTCAAGAAGTCAGTCCGTGACTGAAAATACCATTGAAGGTTGAACCTTCCCCACTGTTTTAACTGTCGAAACCGCGCGGATTTCATTTCAAACCGTTACCTTGATACACATCCTTTCTTTTTGAAGGAAAACCGGGACGGAGAGTTTCCGGTTTTTTGCAAAGATCATTTGATTCCCCGCCCTTTTTCCCGATCATTTTTCTCTGTTTTATTCATTTGCATAATATGTTAATTTACTTCTCCCGTTACCGTTAACTGCAACGGAGGCGTTCTCCGCATTGTCGTACACCGTGACGGTTTTCCGGAAACTTCCCGGCATCTCCGATGTTCCTTCTGTTTTTCCGATTTTCCGTGCATGAAACAGGCAGAAAAAAAGATACATTCGAAAAGAAGACAACAGCGGTTTATTACGTTTATAAAAAACATACGGCAAATTTCGCAAAAACAAATCGAGTCAACAAAATATATTGCATTAAATAAACACAATATTCATGCTTGCTGTCATGTTTCCACCTGTTGACCCGGTTAAATTTCATAAAATCCAGGCCGTCTTTTGAATCTCCACGTTCGCGGCTATTTGCGCAAACTGGTGAAAACAGGAGTGTCAGGAAAACAGGAAAAAAAATTCACCATGATTCAAATCCGTTGACCGATTGCCGTTCATTTGACCGGCATCATTTCAAACGACGGGGGCGCATCTTTCGGGTCGCTTCCCCATGATTCGTTCGCAACGGGTCCCATTTCGAGCGTCAGTTTGCCGCCGCCGGCAAGGTCCGAATGGCTGAACCACGGCTTGTGCCACGGCACGCCGTTCAGCGTTGCCGACTGAATGTACTTGTTGTCGAAGGAAGCATTTTTCGCTTCAATTTCAAACCTCCTGCCGTTACCCAGATGCAGGATGCTGCGCGTAAACACCGGGCTGCCGATGTGGTAGACCGGCAGGCCCGGGGTAACCGGGTAGAATCCCAGCAGTGTGAAGACGGCGAACGCCGTCATGCCACCCCCGTCTTCATCGCCCGGAACGCCCATCACGTCGTCGCGATAGTAGGCATCCATCACCTCGCGGGTTCGCTTCTGCGTTTTCCAGGGCCGGCCGGCGTAGTTGTAGAGATACAGGATGTGAGTACACGGTTCATTGCCGGCCGAATACTGACCGATATTCCCCGTATGGTCGGGAAACTTGCGGTAAAATTCATATTTGCTCCGTCCCAGCGGTGTGCGGAACATGTCGTCCAGTCCTTTGACAAACGGCTCCGCTCCGCCCATCAGCGCAACCAGGTCAGCCGGATTGTGCTGCACCTCCCAGCGATAAATCCATCCGTTGTTTTCATCGTAATAATGGCGGCCGCCCTGACCGCCCGACCAGCCGTAGTCCACATCGGGCAGAAATTCTCCCTTTTCGTTTCTGGGATGGAAGAAGCCGGTTGCGGGATTAAACAGGTTGCGGTAGTCCAGCGAACGCTTCATGCAGTAGCGATAGTCCTCTTCCCGTCCCAGCGCTCCGGCCATTTGAGCCAGACACCAGAAGTCATACGACGAACCCAGCGTCACCGGAACCGGCTGACGGCATTCGCCGGGGTTCACCTGCGCATACGTTTCCCTTGCCGTATCCGCGATGGCCGGATAATAGCCGTGCCGGTGGAAAAACCGGTCCAGTTCCATGGCCGGCTGAAAGGTAAACGGCAGCATGGATTTTTCATGAATGGCCGCATAACCGGCTTTGAATGCCGCTTCGAGATCGAAATCCGTCAGCCCCTTGGCATACGCGTCGGCAAAGAGGGCCACGGCATGATTGCAGTTCATGGCATGACCGTCGCCCGCCACGCCGGGAAATGTCGGCAGCCACTTTTCGGGCGTCTGCTGCGCCATGCGGATGTAGGAGCGCAGCATGTCCCGTTCCTTCTCCGGTTCAATCAGCACGCGCAGCGGATGAACGGCGCGATAGGTATCCCATACCCAGTCGTCCACATAGAACGGCGTCCCTTCGTCCTCATGCACGCTCCGGTCATAGGCGCTCCAGTACTTTCCGTCTTCGGAGATGCAGATCATCCGTTCATACGTGCGATACAGCGAGGTGTAAAAAACGGTCCGGTCCTTTTCCCGTCCGCCCTCGACCCTGATTTTGCCCAGCGCCCCGTTCCAGGCTCGCCTGCCCTCGTCGGCTACCGGCCGGACGTCGAAGCCTCTGATTTCACGTTTCAGGTTTCTTTTGGCCTGCTCCACGCTGATATAGGAAATGCCGTATTGCAGGCTGAGCGTTTCAACAGGGCCGAAGGCAAGCGCCAGCCCCTGACGCCGGTCGCCGATCCGGGCGCTCGACCGGACCGGACGGTCGGTCACGGCACAGACATACAGGCGCGTTCCGCCGTCGCCCAGCGATTCGTAGCCTTCGATCAAACCGTCTTCGCCGACGCGGATTTCGCCCTTGCGTCCCGCAAAAATCAGCCGCACATCGCCCTCGCGCTCAAAACGGAAATGATATACAGCCGACTGCGTCGCAGGGGCACACTCGACCCGAATCTTTGCTTCATCCAGATAAACCGACCAGTGATAGGGCGTCAGATGTTCCAGGTCATAGGAATAGGCCATTACCGGTTGCAGGTCGGCCTCGCCGGACTGTGTCGGGCTGAAGGTCATCGGCGAACCTCCGCGGTGCGAGGGAACGGCCACCGGAAGACCGTACATCAGGTCGGCCGTATGATCCGTCCGGTTCGGATACAGGCGCATCATGCCGTTGGGACGGCTCAGGGTAGGATAGCACGGCACCAGCAAATGGCTGATGTTCCCGATATAGGGATTCACATAATCCACCGGATCCTTCGGTCCGGGAGCGCAGGCACCCCACAAAAACAGGCCCGTACACAGCAGGAGGATGTACTTTTTCATTCCATCCCGATAATTTTCGGAAAATACAGTATGTTTCATATCTCAAAGCATGTTTCAACGGTTCATAAAAAGAGACACGAAGCGCACGGAGTAAATCATAAACAGCCAAAAAAAATAAAAAGCTGAAAGCTCCGTGTCCTCGTGTCTCAGACACACTTCACAGTGTTGTATCAGGGAATAACGGCCGTGACGATATCGCTCCACGGCCCCAGTTCGCCGCGCCGGTTCTGCCAGCGTGCCGCCAGGCTGACCGTCAGCCCGCGCTCCGAGGGGTTGAAGATCAGTTCGAAGGGCGAATGCGAGGCGAGCCTCGAATGCGGCAGTGCATTCTGGTCGCTCACGGGCGTCTCACCCACGGCGTAGTAGATGACCGCCCCCGTGAGATAGTAAGGAACGAACGAACTGCCCGTGTCGCGATTCACAAACCCCACCGAGAGTGCCATGCTGCCCAGCGGTTTGAGGATAAGGTCAATGAAGGTTCCGTCCACCGGATGGGGCGAATGTCCGCCCGAGGAGCGCGGCGGGAAGCCCATCGCTTCGAGCTGGGCATTGGTAACCAGCGGACTGGCCTTCACCGTCCCGTAAAATTCGCGGTAGACCGGAAAAAATACATGTTCCGCATCCTTCAGATTGTCGAGCGCCAGTCGGGTGCTCGTGGCAGGAGTGTCCCAGATCTGATACGCCGTATTGTAGGCGGTCAGTCCCGGACTGTAAGTCGTGCCGTACCATGCGCCCAGCGGAGTCGCCGGGCCGAATCCGATCAGGATTCGATTGTCTTCAACCGACGTAAATTCGGTTGTCTTCGTAATCAGAGCGTTTCTCTCTTTGCGTGAAGTCGGAAACCAGTTTTTATTTGCCATCTCTTGAGTGTTTAAAATTGTTTATTAATAGATTCATTCAATCCGATCATGCTGTTTTCAGGTTCCTTTTTCCCTTGCCGTCCACTCCTCTCATTCGTCAAAAAGCTGTAAATCAGCAGTGAATAACTCATGAAAGCTCGCCGCAAAATATATTTATCCGTCAGGAAATATATTTATCCGCCAGGAAATATATT
>JAISMO010000106.1 GCA_031276675.1 Tannerella sp. | reverse complement strand
TGCCGGGTTCCGGCAAGTCGCAATCCGGACAGATTCTAACTTGCCGGGTTCCGGCAAGTCGTAATCCGGACGGATTCTAACTTGCCGGGTTCCGGCAAGTCGCAATCCGGGCAGATTCTAACTTGCCGGGTTCCGGCAAGTCGTAATCCGGACAGATTCTGACTTGCCGGGTTCCGGCAAGTCGCAATCCAGTCGGATTCTAACTTTCCGGGTTCCGGAAGGACAATATACCATCCCCGAAGGTATTTTTATCGGACTGCGCCATGCACAAAACCATGCCGCGCGAAGTATAAAGTCTCCCGCCGACTGTCCGCCGACTTTCTTCGGTCGATTATACCGCGCGAAGCCGGGCTAAAGCAATGCCGAGGCGCCCAGCAGCGCAATGTCTTCCTTCCGCGAGACCTGTATCCGGATTCGCTCCAGCGTTTCGGGATAGGGAAAGTTGCTCATGCTTTCGTACATGCCGGCCGAAAAAAAGTCAAACGCATTGGATATGCTTCCGCCCAGAATGATGGCCTGCGGATCGTAAACATACAGGATCATTTTCATCAGACTGCCCATGTGAAACCCGACTTCTTCCCAGAGTTTCAGAGCAAACGTATCTCCGGACAGCCCTCTCTCGAAGGCTTCCTTGCCCGGAATCCCGTGTTCTTCCGAAAAGAAACGGCTGCCGCAGTAATATTCGTAGTCGTGCGCCAGATAGGGCAGACAGCCTATTTCTCCCGCGCCGGCGTTGTTGCCCATGTACAGTTTGCCGTTGATGATGACTCCGGCGCCCACACCTGTTCCCAGGGCTACGCAGATCAGGTCCCGGTAGGCGGCGCCTTCGCCGAAGTGAAATTCGCCCAGGGCAAAACAGTTGCAGTCGTTGTTTACGGCTACGGGCAGATGAAATTCGTTTTCCAGGATCGTCTTCAGGTGGACTTCCTGCCACGAAGGGATGTTGGCTACGTTGTACACAATTCCTCGGCCGGCATCCACGACCGAGGGCACCCCGATGCCAATGCCGTCGACGCCGGCATGTATCATGGATGCGGTCAGGCGTTTCAGCTGATTCAGCACTTCCGTTTCGGAAGCGTCCGACCGGGTGGGTTCCACTGTTTTTTGCACGATGGCGCCGCCCTCCACGAGGCCAACCCTTACGTTGGTGCCGCCCAAATCTATTCCTATTCTCATACTGTTGCTTTGTTTTTATACTGTTTGACCGTTCTTTCCTTTTTCCTTCCTTACCGTTTGAGCGCGGGAATGTTGACTCCGCGAATCAGGACGGAGGGCGGGCCGGCGACATCCGTCCGGCTGCATCGCGCCGTCAGTTTCCTGCGAGCGCCTCCGGGCAGGGAAACGTAGTTGTCGTCCCAGTATACCGGCAGGACAGGCTCGTCCGAAGCGTCGACCAGCAGCAGTTCCATGCAGAAGGCGATATGCCGGCCGGTGTTGTTCAGGTCTATTTCCACCACCCATTCGCCGTTTTCGACGGACAGGCGCTTGAGGGCGCTTATGGCGGCCTGTGGAAGGCTGTTCAGGGCCTTCAGGTCGGCATATTCCTTTTGCGGAGTGTAGTACCAGTAATATTGTTCCCAGTCCATCCGGTCTTCCTTTCCCGAAAGCCAGTAGAAATTGTCGACGGGCGGGTTTTGCGCGTCGCGAAGCGTGAGTTCCAGAAACCGGATTCCCTCTTTCCGTGGAAAGGGCGGCAGTGTTTCCAGCGCCACGGATGTATTTTCCTTCACGGACAGGTGGTGTTCACGGACATATACAAGTTCGGACCGGCTGTCGTACAGTGCAATGCGGGCCGTGCAGCGCTCCAGGTCTCCCCGTGTGTCGTTGGCCACATACACCTTGCGGTCATGATAGTTGTAGATGATGTTGACCGGTCGGCAGGCTTTTTTGGTTCCGAAAAAGGCGCCCGAAGGCATCAGATACCAGTCGTACAACTGCCAGTAAAATTCGGGCCAGGCAGAGTTCAGCTGCCACTGGATCACGCCGGTGGCGACCGGCCGGTTGACGACGAAGGCTTCAAACATCGGGCGGATGGATTCGTAGTTGAGCCATTGTGCCTTCATGGCCAGTTCCTCAATGTTTTCCGGTTGTCCATAGCGTTCGTTCAGGGCGTGGAGGTATACGCCGACGCTGTTGAAATCCTTACGTCCCGAGTGGAAATCCCAGATGTCGTTTTGCGGCGGCCACAGAGCCTCCGGGGGAATCATCTTCCTAAGGCTGCCGATGGGCGGAATCTGCGGGCCGGGACCTGTTTCCGTATTGAATCCGAAGGCGCCACCCAGTTTTCGGTCTTCATACCAGTAGACCGGCGGGACATATTCGTAAGGCCCGTTCATTTTCATGCCGACAGGGCCGCTCAGTTCGCTTGTAAATGCTCCGGCGGATACCAGCAGGGACCTGCCGGAGTCGCAGGCTTCCAGGCAAGCCCGGTATCGTTTTTCCAGGGCAGGCCCGGGCATGGCGTCGCTTCCGACGGCCCATACGAAAATGGACGGATGGTTGCGCAGCCAGCGCACCTGGTCGCGGAACATGGCGACAAGCAGGTCTTCTTCGGCCGGCGTCGGTTTCACGCCGTACTTGTCCACTCCTTCGTTGATAGGCTTGTTCAGGTCTTCTTCGGCAACCTCCAGCGGGAGTCCGAGGTAATCGGGCCATTCCCACTGACAGCTCCACCCGGCCATCAGCAAAATACCGTTTTCGTCGCAAAGGTCATAGATTTCGCGGCTGGTGCCCCAAAAGCCTTCAAAACGCAGCGCATTCAGGTTCATCTCTTTCACGTATCGAATCTGCGCCCTGTTGTACCGCGTGTCGTTGCGCAGAAAGAGGTCGTCTACCCAGCCTGCACCCTTGATGAGGACATTGCGGCCATTGATTTTGTATCCGCGCGCACCCTGTTCGTTCAGATAAGTTTCTACCGAACGGATGCCGAAACGCACCGAAAGCGTATCGAGCAGCGTGTTCCCGTCCTTCAGCGAGAGATGCAGCGTATACAGTTCGGGGCTGCCCAGTCCGTTGGGCCACCACAGGCGCGGCTCCCGTATCAGCAGTTCCTCGAACCGGTCCGGTGAAAGCCGTACGGGAACGGTTTCCCCGGCGTTGACTGTCAGCCGGTCTTCCACCCGGATGTCTTCCGTCCGGGCTTCCAGCGTCAGGAGTTTGGTTTCCTTTCCGTGATTGGTCAACTCGGCGGCGATCAACAGGCCTGCTTCCCTGAGTGTATGCGTGTTCAGCTGCGCCGTCACGAAGGGATGACGGATGGAAGCCTTTCCGCTTCGCCGGATGCGCACCGGACGGAACAGGCCCATGTTGCGGTCGGGTGGGGCCGGCGCCCAGTCTACGAAACCCATGTAGAAACTGCCGGGCGCGGGCGGTATCACCTCCACGGCAAGCGCATTGCGGCTGCCTGTTGCCACGGAGGTGATGTCGCAGTCAAACTGCCGGAAGGCGCCGAAAGCCGTATCGGCAGACAGGATTTGCCGACCGTTCAGCCATACGTTTGCCCGGTAATTGACGCCGTCCAGAAAGAGTTGAACGTGTTCATTTTCCACATCCAGCCGGGGAAGGTCGAACGTGGTACGATACCACCACGCGGTGTCGAACCGGGCTTTCGGAATGGATTCCAGATTTTTGCCGAAGAAAGGTTCCGAAATGATTCCGGCTTCACACAGGGCGCCAAGCACGGTAGACGGCACGGTGGCCGGCGTCGCGGTCTGCTCTTCGCCTGCCCGGTGGATGGTCCAGTGGTCCGTCAGGGTGATTTCCCCTATGACAGGCGATTGCGTGCAGGAGAGGCACAGCCCTAACAGCCCGCCGGCAAGTCCCCCCAAAAAGTGGCTCTTTTTCATTGCGAATCTTCAGGGCAGCGTTTCAATTAACCGACTTAATTCTCTATATACAAGAGGCGCCGTTTCGGGGCCGAGCGAATTGATTTCCCCGTAAGCGGCCTTGTCTCTGTAGACAAAGGGCGCTTTGGCGTCCCACTGGCTTTTGGGGATGATGTAGCCGATTTCGTCGTTGGCCACTCCGATGGCAAAGCGAAAATCTCCCTTCATCCGTTCCCTGAGGGGAGGGACTTCTACGGGGTCTGTTTCGAAATCCCTTCCGGGCAGAGCAACCACGCCGCCGTTGAGTATTTCGGGATACAGTTCGCCCGGGAGGGTGAGGAACGAAGCCGGCCCGATGCTCCATACGGCCGCTTCGGTACGCTTTTTCATCCAGCCGCTCACCCCGGTGTCCATCACTCCCAGGGCGGCGCCCAGCAGAAACAGGGGATTCTTCAGCGGCACCAGGAACGTCCCGGCGCGGAGACTGATGCCGGCTTCCCTTACTTCAACCGGGTGATGGCGCATGGTGCGCAGGATGATCAGTCCCAGTGTGTCTCCCTGTGCGCGGGCCTTGTCAAACGACGGTTCGTAATAGACCGTGTCCCGGAAAGGATCGCGGACGCCTGTGGAAGGAGAAGTGGTCATCAGTCCGCCTACGGCGCCGTTTACATAGACCGCCACTCCGCCTACGCCCCCGGCTACCGGACGGTCGCCGTCGTACACGCCTTTTTCAACGGCTTCCCGCAGGTAGTGCGGGAAATCGGAAGTGATGTAGCGATTCCGTCCCCAGAGTGTTTCGGGATGATTGGCCCACTGAATGAGCGTTCCCAGCGTTTGTCCGTTCTCCGCATCCACCGCCTGCATCATCCGCAGACCTTCGTCATACACGACCGGTTGGCGGCTGTCTCTCAGGGTGACGATGCCGTCGGCCAGGTTTTGTGAGAAACGCAGGCAGGCGGGACGCATGGCTGCGACCGCTTCCGTTACCGACTGTACGATGCGTTTCTTGACCAGGGTTTTCCATTCCTTATTGACGCCGTTCTTCAGCGGCGACTTTCCCCAGAAACCCATCAGGTCGGGGGCCTCGTGGTTGTGGGTGGCAACGACCGTCAGGTAGGTGATGCCGGCTTCCGGAGGCAGCATTTCGCGGATATCAACCACCATGGAATGGAAGACGCCGATGACGTCTACGGCTACCAGCGCCAGCCGGGTATGCCCGTCGTCGATGACCACGGTACGCGCCCACAGGTCGTCGTGTATACCCTGCGCCGCCGCTCCGTTACCAAATCCGGCCATCCAGTAGGTGTCGAATTTGCCGTTGCCGTTGAGGTCTTCGTATGTGTCTCCTTTCCGGGGTTCATAGCGGGCGTTGCCGTTGGCGTCATGCCACGGTTCCATGTATTCCGGCGTGACGGTTACCGCCGCAAAACCGGCCCGCAACGCATGGTCTCCCTTTGCCCGAATGGTCAGGTCCACTTTATAGTTTTGTTGACGGTCACGCATGTTGCCGTAAGCGTAAACCACCGCTCCCGTCAGCAAAACGAGCAGGATGAATCCGGCTGTTTTCCCTGTTTTTTTCATCACTCTTCCGCGTTCCGGTTATTTCAAAAACACCTGTTTCGTGCTCGCCACATAGGGTCGCGTAGTGATGGAATATTCGCTCCCCCGGGAATCCCGGTATATCAGTTCCACGTAAAAAGCGCTGAAATCCTTTTTGGGATATTCGACGGTTACCTGTACCCGTTCCCTGTTTTTGAGCACGAGGTTCTTGCCCGTCCACTGAGAAGCGCGAAAATCGCGACCGGTCGAGGTGGCCGTCCACAAGACCGCACGTGCCAGCCTGTCGGCCGAGGTTTTGACATGCAGCGTTATTTTTTTCCCTTTTTCGGTCAATGCGTATTCGCACACGGGATAGGGTTGTCCGGCAAGCGTCATGCCGAAAAAGGCGTTCAATGCCCCGAAAGCCTGTTTTTTGTCGCCCAGGCCATGCCCGGCATTGGGCACATAACACAGATAGTTCGGTCCCGGTATGTCGTCAATATAATGTTTCACAGCGTCAATCGTCCAGTAGGGGTCGTTCGTGGCCATGAAAATCATTTTCGGCAGGGTCAGCTTAGTACGATAGGCATACGGGTCAATCATTTGTACGACGGCGTTGCCAAATTCACTGGCTATGGCCTGCGGGATTTCCAGCTTTACATAATCCTGAATTTCTTCGCTGTAGACGCCATAGAGTTCCTTTTGATATTCGAGCGTGGCCGGCATGTTGAGCATGTCGATCACCATCGGCGCAATGGCTGCTACGCGCGCATCCTGCGAAGCGCCGGTGAGCCATGTCGTCCAGCCCCGTTTGGATATACCCGTCACCACAAAACGTTTAATCCGGGCATCCGCCTTTTCTTCGGCAAATGCCTGTACGGCATCCATCGCCCTGCGCGCACTCTTCACCATCGGAAACAGCAACGGCCAGGAGTAGTCTCTGTCTTTGCGAAACTCGTTCAGGGTGTATGAAATCAGCGCATCTTCGGTGAGGCCGCCGTATAACGGCTGGTTGGGCACCTGCCGTAGCAGGGCGACCACCGCCCGGTTGTCGGCGGCCATGGTGGCCATGGCCTGCGATGTTGCATCGTCGCGCTTGGCGATTTTGGGGTTCCCGCCGTCGTCCATCGAACTTCCCGTAATGAACAGCAGGGCGCCGTCATGCGTGATTTTTTCCGGAACGAATACGATTAGCTCATGTTTCCACAAAATGCCCTGCCATTTCTGAGAGATCAGCAGCAGGGAATAGGCCTGTGTCCGGGCCACCGGATAGCTGTCTCTCACTTCCCACGCCCAGGTGGGGTCGCCATTGTTCAGATAAGCCTCCAGGGCGGTCGAAGGCGTAACGGTTTGCTGCGCCTGTGTGGTGCACCAAAACAAACCGGATAATAAGATCAAAGAAATACGTTTCATAAGCCGAATGATATTTGGTAATGTTATAATGTTATTCGATTACTTTCAGGTAACGTGCCATCCAGTAGGGCAAAAGATATTCGTCGCCCGCCAGACATCGGTGGGCGCCGTGTCCTCCGTCCAGCATAAATTCATTGGTGTTGTGCCGGTTGGCTGTGCGTTCACCTTTGGTCAGGAGCTGGGTATTGGTCTGCGCCCTGAAATTGGAATGGACATCGGTCGGGAGCAGTTCCAAATCCCGGCGGTGCGAGTTGCGCACCTTGTAACGGCGACAGTCCTCCGGGAACTCACGCAGATACCAGAGGGTGGATTCCAGGTCCAGGTCGCCGGAGGTTCCGCAGGCAATCAGGTTCCATAAGGCGTTGCGCTCCGGTTTTTCAATTTCCCAGTGGTCGTTGATGAGCCGGGCATATTCCTGCTTCAGGGTGTCGTTAAAGGCGTAATGGTAAAGCACCCAATAGGTCAGGAAAGCCATTTCGTCGTCCGAATGATTCCAGTCCTCCCCCAGCGTAATTCCCTGATGCTTGAATCCGGGAGTATAGGCAATCTGCTTCATGGGAATCTGCATGTTTTGCCAGTAGCCGTATTCATCCATGATGCGGAAAGCTTCCGATTGATAGTTTTCTTTTCCTGTGAGCGCGTAGGCCAGTTGCAGGCCAGCCACAATCAGGGTACTGTTCAGGCGGCGGTCGAATTGCGTGGGGGCAAACGAGTTGACGTAGTCCGGGTTCCAGCGCCCCCACAGCGTGGGCTGCCCGTCGAAGTCAACGAAATAATAATCATTTTGGATGATATGTGTCAGTATGGCATCCACATAATCCGCCACCCGTTTCTTTTCCTGCGGATTTTCCGCCACCAGCCGGTCTATCACGGAGGCAACGAATATATATCCCACAAACTCGTCGGTACTGGTAGTTCCTTTCCATCGCCAGTCCGGGTCGGACGCCGTCCGCCACCGGTCGGTATCGTGCACGACATACCCCGTCCGCTCAAACGTCCGTCCCGGAAAGCCTTTCACCTGATGCATGTTCAATGCCCGTTCAAAAGGCTCGAACGATTCCCAGACGTAACGTTTGGCACAGGCTTCGCCGGTGACGGCGTAGCGAAACGCCTGGCTGCCGAGATAGAACGAGGTCCAGAGTCCGTCGTTGTCGCTGTCGTTCAGCCGGAGGGTGGTCGGATCGGAAGGGTCTGCCAGTCCGGATTCGGCCGACCAGCCGTAGCGCAAATGATATTTCCGGAGATGTTCCTGGAGGCAGGCGGCTTTCTCCGCCAGGGTCCGGTAGCGGTATTCCACCTTGTTCAGCCCCGTCGGTGTGAGCAGGTAGATATTTCCCCGCGTATCGGCCGTCATGTCAATGATCCCGTTCCGGTCCAGCCAGCGCTCTCCGGCAAAATAACGGAACCTGTCCGTCTCTTTCACAAATGCGCCGTCGGCTGTGGAAAACCACCACCGGCCTTCTACGGACAACATCCGGCCGATGGCAGGTACCGGCAAACGGTTGTTTCTTTTCTCCACCTCGTTTCCGCGATGGTCTATCACGAAGTAACCGTCCGTGGTTCCTACGGCCATGTGCGGCCCCTCGAAAGCCAGCGCCGTCAGGTTTTCACCCCGATAAATTTCCGTCCATGCCGTTTCGTCCAGCCGGTATATGGCGTCCGAGGTCAAATACCAGAACTTTTTCCCGAACACATACAACCCGGCCGCCTCACCGGCAGGCACCTCCAGGGTCCTTTTCTTTTCATTCCGGTGAAACACGGCCGCTTCCCGGTCGCCCATCAGCAGGACCTCATCATCCGCATTGACGGCCATCCGCGTGTAGCGTCCCGCCGGCAGATGGCCGCAGATGGCGCCGGCATGTGCATTGGTGAGAAAACGGTCGGGATAGAGATAATAAAGGTAGCGGGTCTCTTCCTGAATACACACATCTACCGGGATTTTGTCCGCCAGCGAAGCGTATCTCATATCCGGAGCCAGTATATCGCCCGGGAAGTCGCGATAGAGTCCCCTGTCCGTCAAGACATATATATTTCCATCGCCGTCTGCCGCCACTTTCCTGAACTGTGCATCGCCGCCGCGCGCATGAACGGTATATTTCACGGATACGGGCATCCGGTACGGAACATCTTTGACCGGCATCTCCGCCTGTTCCTGCCGCCTGTCCCCACAGGCCACGGAAAACAAGAGGCACCCTATCAGAGAACATACGGTTCCTGTAAAACAATTCATTGACATTTGCTTTTTCATTCTATCATACTTTATATTATATACTCATCGACAATCATTCATCACTCCTGTTGCGCATCCTCCGCCGGGCCGCCACGATGCAGGCAGTCAGGCCGTTCCGTATAATAATGCACAGCGGCATCCCGCTCCAGTGCACAGCAGCATCCCGTCCTGATGCATCGCAGCATCCCGTCCTGATGCACAGCGGGCGCCTGTCCTGATGCATGTCGGCGTGTCTGCTCCGGCGAGGGCAGTCAGGCGGCCTGTCGGCGAGGGAAAAGCCCGGATAGTGCGTAACATGCGTGAATCCATCTTTTTTCACCAGGGTTTTCCCGTACCCTGAATAATCCACGGTTTTGCAAACGGGTCGTCCACTTTGGAAGCGGAAATCAGATGCTCCGTTCGCTCCAGCCGCCCGACCGCTTCATTATAATGCGCCGTATTGTAGCGATTTTCCACTTCCGGATACATATATCGCACGGGCACGACGGACTTCAGGGCCGCTTCGGGATAGCGCACGGGCAGATGGGGATAACCGGTGCGACGCCAGTCAAACCAGGCTTCGGGAAGCAGGAAAGAAGCAATCCATTTTTGTTCGATAATCTGCTCCAGGCGGTCGGCATAGGCCACGCCGGGTTGGGAAATGCAGGCATTGTATGCGGATTCCACTCCCCAGGCGGCCAGGGAAGCCCGGATGCCGTTGTGGTAGGCTTGGGAGGCCGGTATTCCGCCGGTATTCCAGCCTCGCTGAGCGGCTTCCGCCTGCAGAAAGCAGACTTCGCTGTAGGGGAACAGCACGGCCCTGACCAGCGGGTGTGTACGCTCCTGAAACATCGGCGTCAGGTATGACAGGTGAGGATTCACGGCATACCGGTCCATCGGATGGAGATTGAAGCGGAAACGGTCTATCGTATTGGGCGGCAGTCCCACATATTCCGATTCGTCGAAATAAACGGCTCCGTTTTCCAGTATCGCCGCGTCGGAATGGACATAGCGCCTGTTGTCCACGGTTATATCCTCTTCCGGATGGGTGTAGGGAGGTTCTTCCACCACAAGCTGCACTTCCACGGGCGTAAACCATACCGGCAGTCGCGGGTCGCTGTAAGCCTGCAACACATCTATGAGCGTGCGGCAGGGCCTGTGGTTCCGGAAAAACTCGCCGCCGTCCGCCCAGTGATCATCCCACGAATCCCAGGTGTTGACGCCGGGATAGGCCGGCGCGCAGGCGTCGTCGTTGGAGGTCATCACGGGATAGGCGTCCGGGTTGGAGAGGATTTTCTCCACGCCTGCCCTGGCCCTGTCCGGCGCTTTTTCGCTCAAACGCATGTAATAGCGGAGCGCAAGCGAATTGGCCAGTTTCCGCCATTTCAGGACATCGCCGCCGTAGGCAATATCGTAAACCGCTTCGGCTGGCGAATAGGCCGGCATCTCTTTTGCCAGTTCGGTATTGGCATTTTCCAGGTCGGTCAGAATCCCGTTATACACTTCTTCCTGGGGGTCGAACCGGGGATAGAAGATATCCCCGTCTCCCTTCAGCGCCTCCGAATAGGGACAGTCGCCCCACAAATCCGTGATGTAACCGTATACGAACGCCCGCATCACCAAAGCTGCGCCGACATAAAAATGATTGTCCTGCGCAACCGCATCCTCATACATGCGCCGGTTGTTGCGGAGAATGTCGTACAGACCGGTCCATCCGGCTTCGTGCCAGTCGTAGATGTTGCCGCCGATGCCGTTCAGGATTTGCAGATGCTGTACGGCGGTGGAAATCCTCCCGTCGGAAAAATTGTCCTTGTGATACATGGTGGCCGTACCGGTCAGGATGGTGGAAAGGAGCAGATAGCCACCCACATCGGTGATTTCATTCGGATTCCTGTTGACTTCCGTCAGGTCTTCGCAGGAAGCAAACAACAGGCATACGGCCAGGATGGTTGCTGATATTTTTTTGATTTTCATAAGAAAAAGGATTATTCGTTAGAACTCAATGTTTAATTTGGCGCCGAAAGAAAACGTCCACGGCATCATGTTGTATTTTTCCATTCCCTGCTGAAACCTTGCATTGGTGATGTTGAACGCCCTCTCCGGATCGACGGCTATCTTGTTGGCCGTCCACAGCATCAGGTTGCGGCAGAAGAGCGATATGCCCAGCTGCCGGATGAACAGCGGTTCGATCCATTTTTCCGGCAGGCGGCAGGAGAGCGAGATTTCACGCAGCTTGACAAAGGAGGCGTCATAGATATAGCGTGCGCTGTTATACCACATGGCATCCTGTCCGCTAATGAAGCCGGTGGGCACGATGGAGGTCGTTTCGGGATTGCCCAGATGCTCCACGTAATGGCCGTTTTCGTCCGGATAGACGCCGGGGACGAAAGCCCCGCTGTGCCCCAGTCCCATGCTTGCATAAATGTTGGAGGAAGGCAATATCAGACCGCCCAGGTCTTCGGACTGTCCGCCGATCCACCGTCCGAAATACCTGTCCGGATCGGCTTTGATTTCCTCCGGAAGCGTAGCGGCATTCTGATAGGGAACGCCCTGAAGCGCTTCCTGGACGTGTCCCAGATTCACCAGTCGCCGCTGCGTGCCCGAGAAGAAGTCGCCGCCCTGCCGCCAGTCAATCAGCGCGCTGAGCGCAAACGCCTTGTACTGCACGGTGGTGGAAATACCCGTCAGGAAATCATGATTGAAGTTTCCGATTTTAATCATCGTATCATCGGTACGCCGGAAATTGTAGATGTATCCGCTGTTCATGTTGCCGTACAGCAGGGGCCAGTTGTAGTAGGGCGAAGCGGGATCGGCGACCCTCTCGTAGTCGTATCCCCAGATGTCGCCGATCTCCTCGCCCACACGGGTACGCGCATAACCTCCGTCCGTTTCATACAGGGTAATGAAATCCATGCCTTCGGTCAGTTTTTTGATCTTGGTACGGTTGCGGGTAAAGGTAACGTCCAGGTTCCACTTCAGGACGCCCGTTTCCACCGGAACGGTATGCAGTTCGATTTCCCATCCGGTGCTTTGTACCAGTCCGGCATTGATTTTCTTGGAAGTATAGCCGGACGAAGGCGCCATGTCGGACACGTCCAGAATCTGGTTCCGGTTGTCCGAAACGTAACAGGTCACCCCCACTCCTGCACGGTTGCGGAATGCCTGTATGTCGAATCCGAACTCCCTGGAAGCGGCGATTTCCGGTTTCAGATCCGGATTCAGGATATGGGAAGGCAGATAGGCGCGTTTGACCGTGCCCCAGTCGTTTCCGTTGACGCCGATGGAGGGATACAGGCTGTAGGGACTGGTGTCGTTGCCCACCTGCGCCCATCCCGCACGCAGCTTGTACATGTTTTCCGAGGTCGGGATGCCGATGATTTCGTTGACAAGCAGACTCAGGGAAACAGACGGGTAGAAATAGCTCCGGTTGTTTGCCGGCAAGGTGCTTGCCCAGTCGTTGCGGGCGGTGAAGTCCAGATAGGCAAAATTCCTGTAGCCGACGCTCGCCATCCCGTAGAGGCTGTAAATGATTTTCCGGTTGAATCCGTTGCCGTAGGAAGAAAGCCCGCCCAGGGCATTGTTCAGCGTATAGAGATTGGGCACGACCAGCTGGCTGGCTTTGGCATGGATGGAGGATCCGTTCGCCTGCATGATATTGCCTCCACCCGACAGGTTGATCTGAAAGTCGTGGAAATTCGTATCATAGGAAAGCAGGAAATCCGTATTCATTTCCTGATGATGGATGTCGCTGACCGCAAACGACCCGTTGACTGCGCCCGTGTAGCTGAACGGCACTCGGGATTCCCTTTTTTCCGTATAGCGGTCTATGGCAAACCGTCCCGTCAGCGACAGATGAGGAAGGATTTGCCAGTCGGCCTTCACATGGCCGAACAGCCGGTCGCGGACGTAAGCATTGGTCATTTCGTGGGCAAGGAAATAGGGATTGTTTCTGTTGGCCGAATAGGAATTTTGCTGCAGTCCCTCCACCAGCCAGTAATCCTTGAGGCGATGGATGTCGATATGAGGCGGGAGATAGCTCAGGGCATACAGGGTCGACGGATTGTTATTGTCTCCGCCGCCGGAGGGCCGGTTGTCCGATTGGCTCTGGGAAATGTTAATGCCGGCCGACACGCTCAGACTGGAGGTGAGCCTGTATACCGGCGCCACGCTGAAGGAGTTGCGTTTCATATCCGTATTGGGTATCACGCCTTCGTTGTACATGTGGCCGTAGGACATGCGGAAACTGCCTTTGTCGAAATTGCCCGCAATCCCGATGTGGTTGTCCGTGGTAAATCCGGGGCTGTCCAGGAAGTCGCGCCACTTGTCCGGATGTGCCACCAGCGGGGCGTAACGGCCTCCGTAAGCCCATTGCCTGGCCATGGTGCCGATATTCAGTTCGGGGCCAAAGAAGATGTCTTCGTTCTCCCCCAGCGTGACAGGCGTCAGCCCGGAAGTGAAGCGGAACTGTTCCGGGTGAAACCTGTAGGGCTGGTCAAACACCACGCCCATGTCCACCGTAACGCCGATGCCTTTGCGCCCGCGGCTGCCGGACTTGGTGGTAATCATCACCACGCCGTTGCCGGCGCGCGAGCCATACAGTGCAGCCGCGCTGGGGCCTTTCAGCACCGACACGCTTTCGATATCGTTCGGATTGAGGTCGTTGAGGGCATTCCCATAGTCCACCGGCGTCGTGCCGAGCCGGTCCACATTGTTCAGCGAATTGCTCACCGGGATTCCGTCAACGACAAAGAGCGGCTGGTTGTCATTTCCCAGCGACTTGGCGCCCCGTATGATGATGCTCACGCTGGAACCCGGATCGCCGCCCGTATTTTGTATCTGAGCGCCGGAGACTTTGGCCGACAGCGCGTTCAGTACATTTTCCTGGGAAACGCGCAGGAGGGCCTCGCTCCTGACTTCGCCCACGGAGTATCCCAGCGCCTTTTTCTCTCGCGAGATGCCCAGCGCCGTCACCGTGACTTCGTCCAGCGCCGTCACGTCTTCCGCCAGCTGCACGTCAATCACCGTCTGCGTACCTGTTTCCACCTCCCGGGTCACATAGCCTATGAAAGAGAAGGATAAAAGGGAAACCCCGTCCGGCACCTGAACGGCGTATTCGCCGTCGATGCCGGTGACCACGCCGAGGGTCGTTCCCTTGAGCGTCACGTTTACACCCGGCAACGGCTCGCCGCTGTCACGGTCCGTCACCCGTCCGGTGATCCGGCGCTGCTGCATAATCACCTCCGCCCGAGCCGCCGCTCCCGGCAACCATGACAGCAACAGGGCGGCCATCATCCAGCAGAGAGGATGTCGTATTTGCGAATAGAACAAATTTTTCATATACCGATTGATTATAAGTATGATTGAATAAAGTTACGTATGGAGATTTCATCGGAAACCCGGCGGCGTCACGCCCGTCTGTTTGGAATAGGTCAGTTCCTGTTCCAGCACCGGTATCAGCGCGGCAGCCCCTTCGCTGCTCAGCAGCATTTGCAGCTCGTCGTCCAGGCGGGTTGCCGTCAGGGTGAAGCTACCGTCTTCCGACAGGGTAAAGTCGGACAGTTCTACCCCCTTTTGCGTTTCGGTGACCACCAGTTCGATCCGGAGTTGCTGTTTCCCGTCCTCACCGACGATCCAGTCCCAGTTGAGAGGCAGTTCATACTTGACCTCCTGACCGAATATCTGAGGCGGAATGTAGATTCTCATCCAGGACCGTATGGCCGATCGCTCAGCCGCAAGATGGTACTGCACATAACCGATGGGGTCTTCCAGCGGAGGATATCTCAGGGACGCCTGCCAGGCTTCATCGGGGGTATTGCAGCGCAGTTCGCCCGGATAAATCTTTACAGACTGCGTTCGGACACTGCTGTTGCCGGCCGTGTTGGAAACCGTCAGCGTCACCTCGTGCAAGCCGTACCGGGCAAAAGTCACAACCGGATCGGACTCGGCAGAGGCGGCCGGATCGCCGCCGGCAAAGCTCCAGAGATAGCTGTCGGCATGATCCGATTCATTGATGAAAGCCACTTCGGCCGGCGCATAATCCGAAAACGGAGAGGCAAAGGACAGGCTGAAACTGCTGACCGCATTCGTGGGGCGGCGTACCGTCAGGGACTTCGTCAGCGTTTCCACTTCGGCGTCATGATACGCCATCAGTGTAACGGTATACGTACCCGGTCTGTCATACCGGACAGGTCCCGGCTGCTCGCCCAGCGGCTCATGGGGTGTGCCTCCTTCAAAAATCCAGGCATAGGCATTGGCGCCCGTCGTCCGGTTTTCAATCAGTACGGTCGTCGGCGCCTCTTCTTTTCCGTCGGCAAAGGAGATTGCAAAGTCGGGAACGATAAGCGCCTTTTCTTCTTCGCCTTTACACGACGAAATCGACCACACTGTACATGTCGTTATCACGACGTACAAAGAGAATAAATACACTTGTTTCATAAGCAAACAACTTTAAGATTATTAACGAAACTGCCTTTAATTCTTTATACAAAATTAAAGACCGCTTTATGCAATTATATCCCTTTCCATGTATTTGATTCTTCACATTACGCAAAACAGAAAGCCATGCTCGACATACGACAGTCTGCGTTCGAAATTCATCATCCGCTCACCGGCCGCCGGGTAGTTGCCGCAAAGGGTATCAGACGGCCCGTCGTGTTTCGTGCAGTAACAACCACAGGGTGGCAAGGCGTTTGCACGGGTTTGCAGCGCGTGTTTTCAATTCCGCAACGCGCGTTGCGACTTTTGCAACGCGCGTTGCTAAGTTTGCAACGCGCGTTGCAAAAGTTACAAGTTGCGTTGCAAAGTTTGCAAGTAACGTTGCCAAAGTTACAAGTCGAGTTGCTAAAGTCGCAACGCG
Organism: Tannerella sp.; assembly: GCA_031276675.1. GTDB lineage: Bacteria > Bacteroidota > Bacteroidia > Bacteroidales > Tannerellaceae > Tannerella. Next base: position 12,821 of record JAISMO010000106.1, on the reverse strand, counting down.
CGTTGCCAAAGTTGCAACGTGCGTTGCAGAGTTCGCAACGCGCGTTGCAGAGTTTGCAGGCCGCATCGCAAAACTTGCAGGCCGCGGACGCTCCGCGGCAGATGACCGGCAAAAACATTTTAAAGCACAGGGGGAAACAGGATCACACAGTGTATCGACCGTGAAGACAGTAGCGGCGGCGGAGCGACACCGCCCGAAGTCTAATCCTCCTTCCGGTAGAAGGGGGACAGAGCGCGTCTCATTTTCTTCATGGCTCTTGTCATCTGTGTGCGCACCGTATTCACGGTCACATTCAGTTGCAGGGCGACCTGTTCATAGGATAATTCATCCATCATGTGAAGGACAAAGACTTCGCGACACTGTGGCGGCAACGTTTGAAGGGCCTTTTCGATGAGTTCGTACAGTTCCTTGTCAAGCATGTCGGTCAGCGGCGTGTCGGTACCTTCCGGGTACAGGAGGTCCAGGTGTTTCAGCCGATACTGCGCTTTTTCGCGGTATCGATCCTCCACGGCCGCATGTTTCAGGCAGTTGACCGCTTCGTGATGCACGGCCGAGGCCATATAGGATTCCAGGGATACCCGGACGGGCAGCTGTTCGCGTCTTTCCCATAGCTTGACAAACAGGTTGCACACAATCTCTTCCGCATCCACAGGGTCTCCGATGATATGTTCCGCATAGATACACAACCGTTTGTAGCAGGAACGGAAAAGCTTTTCAAATTCACCGACATCGCCTTGCCGTATCCGTTCGATTGAAACGGGCTGATTCGGTTGGTTAGTCAGCATGAGTGAACGGCCTCCGGACACCGGCAGAAGGATGGTTGACAGCGACACAGGGACTCTCAAAAGCCAAACGGTTGCCCCACCTCTTATTAAAAAGCACAAAAAAAGACAGGAAAACAGGAAAAAGAAACTTCTCTGTCCGGCTGATGTTCCCATGTTCCGCACGCGATACGGCCCTGCGTGCTCTCTCTAACGGGTGAGTACAGTTAACCGACGGAAATCGGTTCATTGACCGGAAAAAAACGGTGGTATGCAATACGGTTTTTGTCATAGCAGGTAGCGGATTTATTAAAGTTCAATTCCATGCAACAAAGATACGGGGAATTTTTCGAATGTCTGCGAAACAGCCCGGGGCAACCGCATCCAAATGCGCTCGCTCGAAGCAGCGGGATTTTCGTTCCGAAAACGGCCCTTCCGACAGGCGAGCCGCACGCTGATCCTGTCATGAATATTCATGGTCCGCGCAATCCGTTCGCTGTTTTTGACGGGCCGATCACCATCGCTGCCCGTGCGGTTTTTTATATAAAGTGAATTTCACCTGATTTTCCTTACAAAACAACCGCCGTCTTGTTACGGCTACGGAGGCTGTTTTGTTTTCGAAATGAGGTGAAAATGAGATTTTATCGTTGCCTGTCCAACAGGAGGGGCTGTGCTGTGCTATTGATTTTTCATTCCTGAACAAGCACATAATAATACGATTTTATTCCATACCTTTGCTTTGTTTTTCAGAATGAATACAATAGTAAAATGGGAATATTCGATTTTTTCAGCAGGGAGAAAAAGGAAACGCTGGACAAAGGGCTTGCCAGAACAAAGGAAAGCGTATTTGCCAAACTCGCCAAAACCATCATCGGCAAAAGCCGGATTGACGATCGCATCCTGGACGGTCTGGAAGAAATATTGATTACTTCGGATGTCGGGGTCGACACGACGTTGAAAATCATTGCGCGCATCCAGAAACGGGCAGCCTCCGACAAGTACGTGACCACGGACGAAATGACGACCATCCTGCGCGAAGAAATTGCAGCGCTGCTGACGGATAACAGAACCGAGGACCTTGAGGGCTTCAGCGTTCCGGCCGACCGGCGGCCCTACGTCATCATGGTCGTCGGCGTCAATGGTGTGGGCAAGACCACGACCATCGGAAAACTGGCTTACCAGTTCAAGAAAAACGGACTGAACGTCTATCTCGGCGCGGCGGACACGTTCCGCGCGGCAGCTGTGGAGCAGCTGGTCGTCTGGAGCGAACGCACCGGCGTGCCCATTGTCAAGCAGAAGATGGGCTCCGACCCGGCTTCCGTCGCCTATGATACACTCCGGTCGGCCACGTCCAACCGGGCCGATGTGGTGATTATCGACACCGCCGGTCGCCTGCATAACAAAATCAACCTGATGAATGAACTGACGAAAATCAGGCAGGTGATGAAAAAAGTCATCCCCGACGCGCCTCACGAAATCCTGCTGGTGCTGGACGGCTCGACGGGGCAGAACGCCTTTGAGCAGGCCCGGCAGTTCACCGCCGCTACGGAGGTCAATGCGCTGGCCATTACCAAGCTGGACGGAACGGCCAAGGGCGGTGTGGTCATCGGCATCTCCGACCACTTCCGGATTCCCGTCAAATACATCGGTCTGGGTGAAGGGATCGAAGATCTTCAGGTGTTCAACAAAAAGGCATTTGTCAATTCCCTGTTCGGCGAATGAGAAAAAACAAGGTAGATATTATCACGCTGGGCTGCTCGAAAAATCTGGTTGATTCGGAGCAGCTCCTCTCGCAGTTCCGGCTGAACGGATACACGGTGGTGCACGATCCGGAAAAGGTCAACGGCGAAATTGTCGTTGTCAACACCTGTGCCTTTATCGGCGACGCCCAGGAAGAATCCATCCGGATGATCCTCTCTCTGGAGGAGGCCCGGAAAAAGGGACGGATCGGCCGGCTGTACGTCATGGGTTGCCTGCCGGAGCGTTTTCGGACGGAATTGCAGGAGGAACTCCCGTTCGTCGACAAATTTTACGGCAAATTCAACTGGACCGAACTGATGCGCGACCTGGGTAAGCCATACGGCGACGCCTCCGCTGCCGGTCGCGTCCTCACGACCCCTTCCCACTACGCCTACCTGAAAATATCCGAAGGATGCGACCGCACCTGCTCCTACTGCTCAATACCGCTTATCACGGGCAAACACCGTTCGCGGCCACAGGAAGAAATCCTGTCCGAAGCCCGGCAGTTAGTGGCGCAGGGGGTCCGTGAACTTCAGCTGATTGCTCAGGATTTGACCTGGTACGGACGGGACCTGTACCGAAAAACGGCGCTGCCGGAACTGGTAGAGCGTCTGTCGAACCTCCCCGGCGTCGACTGGATACGGCTACACTACGCCTATCCGGCGCAGTTCCCCTGCGAACTGCTGCGCGTGATGCGCGAGCGCGAAAACGTTTGCCGCTATCTGGACATCGCCCTGCAACACATCAGCGACCCCATGCTGCAAAAGATGCGGCGAAACATCACCAAAGCGGATACCTGCCGGTTGATAGAGCGGATTCGCCGGGAAGTCCCGGACATTCACCTCCGCACTACGTTCATGGTCGGCCACCCCGGTGAAACCGAACGTGACTTTGAGGAACTGCTTCAGTTCGTGAAAGACGCCCGTTTCGAACGCATGGGCGCATTTGCCTACAGCCACGAAACGGGTACCTACGCGCATGAACACTATCCGGACGATATCCCCGACGACCTCAAGCGCGAACGTCTGGACTGCCTGATGCGCCTGCAGGAACGCATTTCCGGCGAACAGCATGAGGCCAAAATCGGCCGGACGTTTCAAACCCTCATTGATCGTGAAGAAGACGGCTTCTATGTCGGACGTACCGAGTTTGATTCTCCCGAGGTAGATCCGGAAGTGCTTGTTTTCAAGGAATGTAAACTGCATGTTGGACAGTTTTACAGGGTGCGGATCGAATCGACCGAAGCTTTTGAACTATACGGTAAAGCGCTTAAAATAGCATAAACAATGTGAATCGATTTTTTTTATCCAAAAAAAACAACTAATATCGGCGCATAATCAAAAACAGGTATATAAATAAAAAAGAAAAGAGATAAGATGAAAGAGACTGATTTTACGGCTGAACTCGCCCTCCGCCTGAACTGGGGCCGGCAGGAAGTGGACGCAATGCTGACCGTTTTGGGCAACGTCATGAGTGAAAAGCTGGGTAACATGGATATCATCCGGATACAGGGCTGGGGGCAGTTTGACACACAGGAGAAAGGCGAACGCCTTCTTGTCAATCCGGAGGATGAAAAACGGAGTACCATGATTCCCCCCAAACGTGTGGCCAGATACAAACCGGCATCCGTTTTAAAAATGTACCTTAAAACACTGGACCACCATGAATGAGATACTGACATCACAACATCTGGTCGAAATCCTGGCCAGCAAAACAGGGCGCGACAAGACACAAGTCGAAGCATTCCTCCGGGAGTTGGTAGCAGTTGTTAACGAGGCGGTTCTCGACGAACAGGAGGTACAAATCAAGGGAATCGGCGCCTTCAAAGTCAGGTTGACGAAGGAACGGAAAAGTTACGACGCGAATACGCAGGAAACGGTCACCATCCCGCCGTATCATAAACTCGCTTTTCTGCCTGTAGAAAACTTCAATAAACAGGTGAACAGGCAATTCGAATCCTTTCCCTCCGAATCGATGGTGATGGAAAGGGCATTGTCTGCCGGTCTGAATATTCCGGAAGCGGAAGAAGACGAAGAAATAGAAGATGAAGAAATAATGGACAATCCAAAAACAGAAATTATGGAAGATAAATGTTATCCTATACCACCTGTTCCGGCCCGCGTGTCCGGAAAAACGGGGGTTGATGAGACTGCAAATGCCTCTGATTTACCTGCAGGAGATCAACAGTCGGAAATCACCGGCGAAGAACAAACACAGTTGCTTGACCATCCTCTTGACGCTTTGAGTGATGAAGCTACACAGTTTGCGGGAAGTGTCGGGGATGAAAATCCGGACGAAACTACGCAAGTGCTTGACTGCTCCATAGAAAAAGACTTGAGTGACGAGGCTACGCAATTTGCGGGAAGCATTGGGGAAGAAAAGCCGGATGAGGCTGCGCAAGCGTCCGGTATGCCTCCCGCCGACGAGCGCGAAGAAAAAACGCAGCTGGCAGGCGCTTACAGGGAAAAACCGGCATCGCCGGCCGCCGAAAACTCCTACGGCACAAAAGCCAGGCAGAAAATCCCGCAGTTCAATCCGACGCAAATTGCCCTCGCGATTGTCCTGTTGCTGGTTTTGGGCGGAGGTGTATGGTATCTCATTGCCACACGCGGCTCCGGCCTGTTCCACAGTAACAAAAGCGGATGGATATCCGGCGAATCGTTTGCATTGCCGGGTGATTCGGTCGCACTGGAACAAGCCAGGCAGAAAGCAAAGGTAGCGTTGGAAATCGACTCGATGGATGCCAGTCCGATCGCCGCCTCGACGGATTCCGTACTTCCCGCCGACGAAGTGGGAGAGGAATCTGTCTCATTGCGCCCCAAACCGGAAAGTGTAGCGGAAAAGACGACCGCGACTGCCGGGAAAAGGACATCGAGTACGTCATCCGGCAAAGTGCTGGCCAGGGTCACCATGCCGGCGGGCAAACGCCTGACACTGTTGGCGCTGAAATACTACGGCGACAAGATTTTCTGGGTATATATCTACGATTTCAACAAGGCGAAAATCGGTTCGAATCCCGACATCGTGCCTGTAGGCATGGAACTCCTGATTCCCGCAAAAGAGGTATACGGGATTGATGCAAACGACGCCGCTTCCCGCGAAAAGGCAAGGCTGTTGCAAGCGGAAATCAAGGGAAGAATCAAATAACGGATTTCTATGTGCGAACCTTGCCTGTATTGACGTTGGATTATCGGGAATGCAGGGTACACAACGGGGTTCGCTTTCGCTGTGGCCAAAGCCAAAGCGTCGGATCAATCCGTTTCCATTTCAATGCACAGGCCGATTTCTTCGAGTCCTCTGATGACCGAATCTCTCATGCCGTGGCGAATGCTGAAGGTATACTGTCCCCGGTGAAGAAAGCGGTAATGTGTCCGGACGGGGATGTTCAAGTGGTAAATGGAGAACCCGCGTCCCAGCCATTTTCCGTAATCGTTGGCAAGCAAACATTCTACCGTGTCGAGTTGGACAGGGCCAACCGGCTGTTCTTCCGAACAGAACAGCCAGAGATTCTGGTAGGGATAGAGGCTGTTGTTCCGTATCTCGATTGAGAAACGGTAAGGCACGCTGTTGTCCGTGATTTCGTAAGTGAAGTAATATTCCCTGTTCTTGCTCCATTCAAGGTCAACAAGCCGGTATTGATGATAAAATGCTTTATCTCTGCAAGAAAGGCAGAGAGTCATCAATAACGCCATGATCATCAGCAGAAAAAAAGGGTTTGTCTTCCTGTTAATTCTTCTGTTTCGCATGAGTTGCACGGTTGTTTTTCGGAGAGGGAGGGTTGTTTGGATGCGGACGGCGGCCGGAAGGTGTTTCGCCGACCGCTTTTTCCGGCCTGTTTTTACCGGATACATGCTGAACCTTCGATTTTCCCGAGCGTTTCCTTTTCTTTTTCCCTGCCGTATCAAAACGGCTCACACTGTCGCCCAAAATATCCCGCGTATCCTGATCCTGCTGCGCACGTGTTTCCGACGCGGCGCCGGCCGCCAGCGACTTCGGCTTGATACCCTTCCTGTTCAGGGCGATCACTTCAAAAGCCCGTGCGGACGAAATCGTCACGCTGTTGATCGCCATCACCTTATCGGTCGAATACGTGATTTCTTTTTTGAACACGTCGGTCTTGAAATGATAGTACGTATGCTCTTCCGTTTCCAGTTGTACTTTACGCGAAGGCACCTGTTTCTGAGCCTCGACATACGCATCCACTTCGTAATTGAAACAGCATTTGAGCTTCGCGCACTGTCCGGCCAGCTTTTGCGGGTTTATCGAAATATCCTGAAAACGGGCGGCGTCCGTAGCTACCGAGACGAAATTCGTCATCCATGACGAACAGCACAATTCCCGTCCGCAAGGCCCGATTCCGCCGATTCGCCCGGCTTCCTGGCGCGAACCGATTTGCTTCATTTCGATGCGTACGCGAAAGGTTTCCGCCAGGACTTTGATCAACTGACGGAAATCTACGCGCTCATCCGCAATATAGTAAAAAATGGCCTTGTTGCCGTCGCCCTGATACTCAACATCACCGATTTTCATCGCCAGCCCCAAGTCGGCAGCAATCCGACGCGAACGAATCATCGTTTCATACTCCCTTGCCTTGGCTTCGGCATATTTGTCCAGATCCGATTGCCTGGCAATGCGATAGATGTGCTTGATGTCTCCATTGTCACGCCGGATGTTGTTCTTGCGCATTTGCAGTTCCACCAGTTTTCCGGTCAGCGAGACCGTGCCTATATCGTGCCCCGGGGCAGCTTCCACCGCGACGATGTCTCCCTTTTCCAGCGGAATCTTCGAGTCGTTTATGTAATATCCTTTCCTGATATTCTTGAACTGCACTTCCACAAAATCGGTAACCTGTTCCGCTTCCGGAATGTCGGATAACCAGTCATAGGTATGCAGTTTGTTATTATGCCTGCAACATCCTTTCCTGCACAAACAGGAACCGTTGTTTTGTATGAAGTCCATGGCTATTCAAGGAATCAGACGATGTTTCCTGAACAGTTTTTGAATGGCTTCCATGGCATAATCCAGTTGCGCCCGGGTATGAGTGGCCATGAGCGAGAAGCGGATAAGCGTATCCTGCGGAGCAACGGCCGGCGAAACAACCGGATTCACAAAAATACCGGCGTCAAACAGTTCGTGGACAATCAGGAAGGTCAAGTCATTGTCGCGGATGAACAGCGGGATAATCGGCGTCTGGGTCTGTCCGATTTCACAGCCCATCCGACGGAACCCGTCCAATGCATACCGGGTCAATTCCCACAGATGCTCCAGGCGTTGCGGTTCGCTGATCATGACGTCAAGTGCCGCATCGGCAGCAGCCGTGGCTGCCGGTGTAATACTTGCGCTGAAAATGTAGGAACGCGAATGATGGCGAAGGTAGTCGATCACGACCTTGTCTGCCGCAATAAATCCGCCAATGGAAGCCAGCGATTTGCTGAACGTACCCATGATCAGGTCAATATCGTCGGTGACGCCGAAATGGTCACACGTACCCGCTCCCTGCTTGCCCAACACGCCAATCCCGTGCGCTTCGTCTACCATGACGCAGGCATCGTATTGCCTGGCCAGCCGGACAATTTCGGGCAGGTTCGCTATATCGCCTTCCATGCTGAACACACCGTCGACCACGATCAGCTTGACCTTGTCTGCCTTGCACCGCTGAAGCTGTTTCTCCAGGGCTTCCATGTCATTATGTTTGAATTTCAGTTTCGTGGAGAAGGACAAACGATGTCCTTCGATGATGGAAGCGTGATCCAGTTCGTCCCAGAGGATGTAATCTTCCCGGCCGGTCAGGCAGGAGACAACGCCCAAATTTACCTGGAATCCCGTGGAATAGATAATCGCATCATCTTTTCCGACAAACTCGGCCAGTCGTTTCTCCAGTTTGGTATGCAAGTCCAGTGTTCCGTTAAGGTAACGTGAACCGGCACAGCCTGTCCCGTATTTTTGTGTAGCCTTGATGGCCGCTTCCTTTACTTTGGGATGGTTCAACAGTCCCAGATAGGCATTCGAACCAAACATCAATACTTTTTTCCCGCTAATCACAACCTCTGTATCCTGTTCACTTTCGATTTCCCGGAAATAAGGGTATATCCCCGTGGCCTTCGCAAGATTCGCCCGCTGTAAAATCTCGGACTTTGCCAATCTGTTTTGTAATAGTTTCATGTTTGTTATCAAGATATTTATACATTATTTTCAATGAAATATTCATTGATGTTCTAAAAAATCCGAAGCAAATGTAGTAAAAAAACGGGATACAGGGAAAAGTGCCGGTCTTGACACAATAAATAAATCATCTTAAATATAAGCTTGCCCTGAAGAACAGGATTAATAATACACGTTTCGAAAGCCGTTTCTTTCCCGACAGTCTCCGGAGCCGGAAAGCCCACATGCCGACAAAAAAAAATAACCGGATCGTTTCGATTCGGTTATCTTTTTCTTCTGGTCTGTCGGTTTTAGAATCTTTTTTCCCGGATACGGGCTTTCTTACCGGTCAGTTTACGCAGGTAATAAAGTTTGGCTCTGCGAACTTTGCCGATCTTGTTCAGTACAATACTTTCGATAAACGGAGAGTCGAGAGGAAAAATCCTTTCGACGCCAACATTTTCAGACATCTTGCGAACCGTGAAATGTTTCTTGTCGCCATGTCCCGAAATACGGATGACGACACCCCGGTACTGTTGGATACGTTCCTTGTTACCCTCGGTGATTCGGTACGAAACCGTCACGGTATCACCGCTCTTGAAAGCCGGATATTCCTTTTTGACGGCAAATGCCTCTTCTGCAATTTTAATTAAATCCATTGTTTGATAGCTTTTTAATTTAGTACACCTTATTGATTGTTGAAACGCAATATACCGGATCACACGCTCTCCGGCAGAGATTACGTAAAAGCGGTGCAAAAATAGAGAATCTTTCCCGGACAGCCAAAATATAGGGTATGATTTCCCGTCTCATCCGGAAATTGTGCTGAAAAAACCGGACGGAAGGAAGGAGTTTCAATAAATAACATGTACATTTGTCGCGTTTTGAACAGAAATAATGAAGAAGATTCTCTATCCGGTTTTACTGTTTTCCGCTTTTTGTTTCCATGTGCCCGCGCAGACGGAACCAGCCTTGTATGCAGGGGTCAATCAGGTTGAAATGAATCACTGGGTTGACTCCGTGTTTGATTTGATGAGTGAAGATGAACGCATCGGGCAGCTGTTCATGATGATTGCCGGTCCGAAATCGGACACAAAACACATGCAGATGCTGGAAGGCTACATCCATAAGGCAAAAATCGGCGGCATCCTTTTTCAAAAAGGCAATCCCCTGACGCAGGCGGACGTGACCAACCGGCTTCAGCATCTGTCGCGCATACCGCTGTTCATCGCACTGGACGGCGAATGGGGCTTGTCGATGCGCCTGAGCGCAACCACCCGTTTTCCTAAAAACATGATGCTCGGAGCGATAGAAGACCTCCGGCTGATTGAGGACTATGCGAGGGAAGTCGGACGCCAGTGTAACGAAATGAGGATTCACATCAATTTTGCGCCGGTCATGGACGTGAACAGCAACGTGGACAATCCGGTTATCGGGCTGCGATCGTTCGGAGAAAAAACGGAAGACGTGGCGGAAAGGGGAATGGCATACGCTCGCGGACTGGAAAGCGCTGGCGTGCTTTCCGTGGCCAAACATTTTCCGGGACATGGAGACACTTCGGAAGATTCGCATCATACGCTGCCGGTCGTGCTTCATCCGGAAGAAGTGTTGGACAGTATCGAATTGCTGCCGTTCAGGAAGTATATCGAAGCCGGATTTGCAGGGATCATGACGGCTCATTTGTATGTGCCTGCCCTGGACCGTACGGAAAATCTGGCGACCTCCATGTCTGGCAGAGTGGTAACCGATCTTCTGCAGAAGAAAATGGGTTTCCGGGGATTATGCTTCACCGATGCGATGGCAATGAAAGGCGCGGTCTCCAATCGCACCGAAAGCCGGTCGGTACAGGCTATCCTGGCGGGTAACGACATCATACTGGCGCCCGACGCGCCTGAAAAAGAACTGGAGGCCGTCAGGACAGCCATTCAGGAACGGGTCCTGACGCGGAAAGCCATTCATGCCAGGTGCAGGAAAATATTGCAATACAAATACATTGCCGGATTAAACCGCTACCGTCCAATCGAATTAAAGGGGCTGTACGAAAGACTGAATACCTCCCGCGCAGCCTGGCTGGCAGCCAGACTGAACGCGGAAGCCATTACCGTGTTGAAAAACGAGGGCGATTTTCTCCCCCTGAAGCAGCAGAACAAACGGAAAATGGCCGTGCTTTCCATCGGCGATGCTCCCGGAGATCAATTCCCGGAAATACTGAACCGTTACGGACCGCTCCCCTCCTACCGGATTACGAAAGACACGAAGGAGGCGGATATCCGGAAAATCGCCGGAGAACTGGAGGCATACGACGCGCTTGTCTGCGCGATCTACCCCGGCCGGACGCGCCTGCCACAGGCCATCAGGCAATCGGCGGAAAAGAAGCAGACGGTCTGCGTTTTTTTCACCCTGCCATACGTTTGCACGGAATACAGGGATTTGCTTGATCATGCCAAAGGAGTAGTGATGGCGTATGAAAACACGCGCGACGCGCAAAATTATGCCGCGCAGGCTGTTTTCGGAGGTATCCCGGCCAGGGGAAAACTGCCGGTCACGGTTCCCGGACTCTTTGCAGCCGGCGCGGGAATCGAGACGCAAAAGACACGTTTAGGCTATCATCTGCCGGAGGAAGTCGGACTGGATGCCGCCCGGCTCGACTCCGTCGACCTGATTGTCGGGGAGGGGCTGGCACAGCAAGCCTTTCCGGGATGCCAGGTGCTGGTAGCCAGGGACGGGATGATTGTCTATCACAAGGCGTTCGGTTTTTTTGACTATCAGCAGAAACAGCGGGTCACGCCGGCGTCGGTCTACGATCTGGCATCGCTCTCCAAAGCAACGGGAACTTTGCTGGCCGTCATGAAAACCTACGACAAAAAACTTTTTACCCTGGATGCACCCGTTTCCCTCTACCTCCCGGCCCTGCAACATTCAAACAAAAGCGATCTGCGGATCGAGGAACTTCTGTATCATCAGTCGGGACTGCCTCCGACCATTGGTTTTTACATGAACGCGATAGACAGGAACAGTTTCAGTGGGAATCTGTTCAGCCGGACAAAGACGCCGGTTTATCCGGTGAGGTACGAGTCGCAAACCTATGTGCGAACAGATTTCGACTTTCTTCCGGACGTGATTTCAAGGAGCCGGAAAGAGGGCTTCAACACGGAGGTAGCCGCGGATTTTTACCTGACCGATTCCTTCCCCACAACGGTGATGCATGATATCCGGAACGCCAGGCTCAATCCCCGCGGAAAGTATGTTTACAGCTGCATAAATTTCATCCTGCTGAAAATGATGGTGGAACATCAGATGCGTCAACCCATGGACCGGCTTTTGGATACGTATTTTTTCAGCCGCCTGGGAGCGGCGAATCTGACCTACAATCCGCTGAAGAAAATGGACGTCTCGCAGATTGTGCCCACGGAAGACGACCGCTTTCTCCGCCGCCAGCTGCTTCGCGGCTACGTTCATGACGAAGCCGCGGCCTTTCAGGGTGGCGTCTCCGGGAACGCCGGCCTGTTTTCCAACGCCAACGACCTGGCCAAAATCCTGCAACTTTACCTGAATGCCGGAACGTATGGCGGAGAAAGGTATCTGTCGGAAGCCACCTGCCGGCTGTTTACGGAAAGTAAAAGCCCGACCTGCCGCCGCGGACTGGGTTTCGACAAGCCGGAAGCCGATACCCTGAAAGCATCCCCCTGCAGCAGGCTGGCGCCGCTTTCCACATACGGACATAACGGATTCACGGGGACGTGCTTTTGGGTTGATCCCGAGCATCATCTGATATATGTCTTCCTGAGCAACCGCATCCATCCTTCGCGGGTAAACAACCAACTGTCTTCCCTGAAGATTCGCGAACGCATACAGGATGTGATCTATCGGGCAATCATACCCTGATCGGGTGAATTTCAGAGGGTCGCACCCTGACGCCGAAGCATATCATATGTCGCCGGTTTTGGTCCCATTCCCGCTCATGGTCTCCACGCTCTTCGCTTCATTTTGACGGAAAAGCAGCCTTAGCTCCCTCCCTTTCCGGACGAAAATGCTCCCCTTTTCATCTCCCCTGTTCCCCTGCCGTCCACTCCTCTCATTCGTCAAAAAGCTGTAAATCAGCAGTGAATAACTCATGAAAGCTCGCCGCAAAATATATTTATCCGTCAGGAAATATATTTATCCGCCAGGAAATATATT
>JAISMO010000078.1 GCA_031276675.1 Tannerella sp. | reverse complement strand
CATTGCCACCGGAACCGGTTATATAATAGCGAGTTTCTGTTTCTTCTCTGCCTTCCGGTTTAATATATCGGCGGCTTTCTGTCTTCACTGCCGCTTTCAAATGTTCCCATTGAGCGGCGTGCTCAATGAAGGAAAGATATCTGTACAGACTGCATTTGCGGCTTTCTATCCGGCCATGTCCAAAATCCTCTTCCACCCATTCTTCTGCCGGACGGCAAAAGCGTACCGTCCGTTCCATGTCTGCTTCCAGGTTCCCCTGATTACCTTTCACGGCCAGAATATAGTCCGCCCCTTTGGATACGATTTTGCTCGCTATTTCTTTCCGACAGCCCGTCGCGTCGATGGTCACTATACAGCCCTGTAAAGCAAGTGAATGTTAAATTTAAGATGCGTTTGCCCTGGTCAAATATACCGCCTGGAGTTTTAAAAACGGGGATCATTCGAAGGGGGGATGATCCGCCATACAGGGAAGGAGCCGGAGGCCTGCAAAACCGGCAAATTACTGTCGGTCAGTTGAAATATGATATTTTCGCCGGTCGGAGATTATAATCTTTTGCCGGAGATTATAATAAGAATATCGGATTCATTGTTAATACGGAACACTTGAAAAGACGGGGGAAGAATGCCCGAAAAAGCGCAAAAGCAGGCGCCATTTTCCGGGAAATGTCCGCCGTTTTCCGGGAAACATTTTTCATTTCCCGGGATACGGTTTTCGTATCCCGGGAAATGCTTTCGGTTTTCCGGGAGAAGATTTTCATTTCCCGGAAAATACTTCCCATTTCCCGGAAAACGTTTTTCGTTTCCCGGGAAATGGTTTTTATTTTCCAGGAAACAGTTTCTGTTTTCCGGGAAACGGTCTTTGTTTCCCGGAAAACGGTCTTTGTTTTCCAAAGGCTTTTTTCACTGATAAGCCTAACTTTGTCGGACCCGGTACGCCGGAGGCGTACAGCGTGCGACCCTTTCTTTGCACAATTGATAAACGTCTGTTATCGGGACGAATCATCCTTAACCTGATGATATTGGGTTTTAACCAACGGTCCATCACCGGGCGTATTATCTGGATACCCGTCCCGAGCCGTCACCCTTGAGCAACTGTTCCGTTTCGGCCACCGACACAATGTTGAAGTCTCCGTAAATGGTATGTTTCAGGCAGGAAGCGGCCACGGCAAAGTCCAGCGCCCGCTGCGGTTCGGAGGGATACGTCAGCAGACCGTATATCAGTCCGCCCATAAACGAATCGCCTCCTCCGACGCGGTCGACGATGTGCGTAATGTCGTAACGCCTCGACCGGTAAAGCCGGTCGGCGTGGAGTACCCCTTCCCATGTGTTGTGGTTTGCATTGAGGGAACCGCGCAGGGTGATGATGACGTTCCCTGCTCGCGGAAAACGCTCCTTCAACCGGCGGCATACCGATTCGAATCCGGCGGCGTTGATCCGGCCGCCCGTGTGTGCCGCATCGAATCCTTCGGGCTTGATGCCGAATACCTTTTCCGCGTCTTCCTCGTTGCCCAGTATCACGTCGCAACCTTCCACCAGCGCCGGCATGACTTCGGCTGCCGTCCGGCCGTATTTCCACAGGTTTTTGCGATAGTTCAGGTCGACCGACACCGTAAGTCCCAGTCGATTCGCCGCCCCGACAGCCTCCAGACAGGTATCGGCCGCACCCTGTGAAAGTGCGGGCGTGATGCCTGTCCAGTGAAACCACTGAGCCTCGCCGAATACTTCGTCCCAGTCCACCATCCCCGGCCGAATCCCGGCAATCGCGGAGTTGGCCCGGTCGTACACCACCTTCGATGCGCGGGCCACGGCTCCCGTTTCGAGATAATAGACGCCCATGCGGTCGCCTCCGCGGAGGATATGGCCCGTCCCTACATTATATTTACGCAGCTCGGCGAGGCACCACTCGGCAATATCGTTTGAAGGCAAACGGGTAACAAACTCCACCGGTATGCCGCAGTTGGCCAGCGAAACGGCGACATTGGCCTCGCCTCCGCCAAACGTGGCATTCAGACTGCTTGACTGGATAAACCGCAAATATCCGGGCGTTGCCAGCCGCAACATGATTTCCCCGAATGTAACTACTTTCTTCATCTTTCCGTTTTTATGACAAGAGGCTCCTGCAGGCTTGCTGCAAAATGAGCGATATACTTTCTGAAGTCATCCACCGTCGGGAATCCCGATTTACTCCATCCGAATCCGGTGTAATATGTTACGGGACTGCCCGGTCGACAGGTCGTCACACCCAGCAGGTGGGAACAGGTTTCTTCCCGCCCCGTGACGGCATGTGTCAGCGTACAGGTATCCACCAGCGTCTTTTCCAGTCCGGAGGGAAATACCATCCCGACATAGAGTTTCCCCGCCGTTTCGCTTTCCGGCTCGGCGTAGACAAGGGAAGCAACCGTACCGGTGAGGTCCTGGAAAATCGCGTCATGGCCGTTGCGTTTGACAATGCCTGCCGCCACAGGCATGGCATCCTTCGTGCCGTATATCTGCGTGACTTTCGTCAACTGCGATCCGGCGTCCAGCGAGAATATCCGGCTTTCGTCGAACATTTTTCCATCCACCTCGACAGGCTTGTAGGTCAGGCGAAATGTGGTACGCAAGGGACCGTTTTCGAGGAGTTCCTGCCCGATGAAGTTCTCGTTCAGCCACAGACGGTTGCCCGCGTAGGGCGCCATCATTCCGCCGCCCAGCGTACGTCCCACCTTGTAGTCGTCCAGCCCTTCGCCGTGATCTTCATGATAGGATCGCACGCCGGCCAGGTCGTCCCTGTACCATTTATCGATAATCAACCGATCGGTACGCTTGTACCAGAGATCGAGGCCGTTGCTCGGTCCGTCAACTTCTACCAGCGCCGCACCGTATATCCGGAATGCCACGCGGTCGTTCTCCCAGGCAAAATCATCTTTCCGTTCGGGAACAAAACGTCCGTACGTTTTCGGTGCAAACGCCTGCGGAACGCCGGCCGAAACCGTATATACGGCCGTTCCTTTTGCCTTTACCCCGGCCTGAAAGATAAGTTTGCCGTCGAAGGTGACCTGCGCAGGAACGGTTTCCTGCCGGGCGTTCCGAAGCACATACGTTTGCCCTTCTCCCGGCGCGATTTTCGCACTCAACACGCTTAATGGGAGTTCTACCATTTCCGTCAGGCGGTCGAAATCACTCGGATTCTCAACCGTGATACGAAACGTCTTTACCGGCGTACATGCGGTCAGGACGGCCGCCGTACTCCACAGGAAAACGGTTCTTTTCATATGTTTACCGCAATTTGTCGGCCGTGAAGGTATCCATGTCATCATACGCCAGATTCTCGCCGCACATCGCCCAAATAAAACTGTAACTGCTTGTTCCGGCAGCCGAATGAATCGACCACGAGGGCGAGATGACCCCCTGCTCGTTGTGCAGGAAGATATGGCGTGTCTCCTGCGGCTGCCCCATGAAGTGGCATACCGCCTGCTGTTCGGGCACCCTGAAATAAAAATAGGCTTCCATCCGGCGCGAATGGGTATGCGGCGGCATCGTATTCCACACGCTGCCCGTCTGAAGTTCCGTCAAACCCATCTGTAGCTGACAGCAAGGCACGATTTCATTCAGAACAAGCTGATTCAGTATCCGTTCGTTCGACGTCGCCGGCGTTCCCAGCGTGCGCGTGCGGCGCATCTCGCCGGTGATTTGCGTCGTGGGATATGCCGTATGCGCCGGCGCCGAGGCAAAATAAAATTTGGCCGGATGAGCGGCGTCCCTGCTTGAGAAATAAACGTCTTTCGCTCCGCGTCCGATGTAGACGGTATCCTTGAAGGCCAGTACATATTCCGTCCCGTCTACCGTTACGCTGCCTTCGCCGTCGATACAAATCACGCCCGCTTCGCGCCGTTCGCAGAAATATTCCGAACGAATCAGTTCCACAGGTTCCAATTTGATTCTTTCGTTCACCGGATAGATTCCGCCGACAATCAAACGGTCATTGTGCGTATAGGTCATCAATACGCTGTCCGTTTCAAAAAATTTCGCTACCAGAAATTCCTTTCTCAGTTGTTGAGTATCATAATGTTTCACATCATCAGGATGTGTTCCCCAACGTTCTTCAATACTTGTTTTCATACATTCAACCAGTTATATTCTTTAATAATGTTTTTTGAGCGCCTAAAAGTATGGATTATATTCGAAAGAGTCAGTAGAAACGGGCGAAATATAGATATTTTTAATACATTTGCCCCGCAAAACAAATGATTAAAAAACGCAGTCGGAATAATAATGAAAAAAGTTTTTGTCAGTGGATGTTACGACATGTTACACAGCGGCCATGTCGCGTTCTTTGAGGAAGCCGCAAGCCATGGCGAACTGTACGTGGGTATCGGTTCCGATAAGACCATCAGTGAATTGAAAGCCCGCAAACCGATTAATACGGATGCGGAACGTCTCTATATGGTGAAGGCGCTCCGGGTGGTAAAAGACGCCTGGATTAACAAAGGCAGCGGAGTGATTGACTTTCTGGAAGAAATCAAAACACTCCGACCGGATATCTTTTTTGTGAACAGCGACGGCCACAGTCCGATGAAGGAACGGCTTTGCAAGGAATCAGGCATTGAATACATTGTGAGCAAACGCATTCCGCACAATGCCTTGCCGGTGCGTTCCACAACAGCCCTGCGCGAAGAATGTCGGATTCCCTATCGGATTGATCTCGCCGGCGGATGGCTGGACCAGCCGTTTGTCAGCAAACATCATCCGGGCGCCGTCCTGACCATCAGCATAGAACCGGATTACGAATTCAACGACCGTAGCGGCATGTCCACCAGTTCGCGCAAGAAAGCCATTGAACTGTGGCACACGGATATTCCGGAAGGCGACAAGGCAAAACTGGCAAAGACCCTGTTCTGTTTTGAAAATCCGCCAGGCACAAAATACGTGAGTGGTTCGCAGGATTCACTGGGGATTGTATATCCGGGTCTGAATCGATTGTATTACCGGGGTGATTACTGGCCGGAGACTATTGAGTCGATCGACGATCCCAAGTTGTTGAAATGGATAGAGGAACGAATTTGGTTGATACCACTGTTCCCGCGACTCGCTACATATGACGTACTGGCCGATACGAGGGTCACTCCGGATGGCGTTGTCCGGCTGAGCAAAGCTGCCGACGACTGCTGGCAGGCGCTTCTTTCAAAAGATATTGCAGCGTGGGGTAAGGCCTTTTCCGCCAGTTTTGATGCACAGATTGCCATGTTTCCGAATATGGTTACCCCGGATATTTTGTGCGTACTGGAAAAATATAAACAGGACGTATATGGCTGGAAATTGAGCGGCGCCGGCGGCGGCGGCTATTTTGTTTTCGTGAGCGAACAGCCTGTCTCGAATGCAATACAAATCCGAATAAGAAGATAACGTTATGAAAGGTATTGTACTGGCCGGAGGAGCCGGCACCCGTCTGTATCCCATCACCAAAGGGATTTCCAAGCAACTGATTCCCATCTATGATAAACCGATGATTTACTATCCGATATCCGTGTTGATGCTGGCGGATATCCGTGAAATTCTGATTATTTCGACTCCACAGGATTTACCCGGATTTCAGCGTTTGCTGGGAAACGGTTCGGATTTAGGCATCCGGTTCGACTATGCGGAGCAACCTTCGCCGGACGGTCTGGCGCAGGCGTTCCTTATCGGGGCGGATTTCATTGGAAACGAAAGTGTTTGTTTGGTTTTGGGAGACAATATTTTCTATGGACAAGGTTTCACCGGCATGTTGCGGGAAGCCGTTGCTAACGTCGAACGCGAATACAAGGCGACCATTTTCGGCTATTACGTGAACGATCCTGAACGTTACGGCGTTGCCGCATTCGACGAGCAGGGCAATGTATTGAGCATAGAAGAGAAACCGGAACACCCGAAATCGAATTATGCCGTTGTCGGGCTTTATTTTTATCCGAACAAGGTTGTTGACATAGCGCGAAACATCACGCCTTCCTTACGCGGTGAACTGGAAATCACTTCTGTCAATCAGGTATTTCTGGAGACAGAAGCACTGAAAATGCAATTGCTGGGGCGCGGATTCGCCTGGTTGGATACCGGAACGCACGCTTCCCTGTCGGAAGCCTCTACTTTTGTAGAGGTCATTGAGTGTCGGCAAGGGTTAAAAATTGCTTGTCTGGATGAAATTGCTTACGGAAAAGGATGGATTGATGCCGCCCAATTGAAAGAAAACGCATCTCCCATGCTTAAAAATCCATACGGGCAATACCTGATGAAATTGATTGCAAACCATTGATTTTAATCTGATTTACAGCTTTGTCTATTGAACAGGAGCAGATGAAAACCCTTATACATAACGCCATAACAAAAAAGGCCAAGTTTTTTCACATCAAAACGCACCTTTTATTTGTCATGCTAAGAAAAAAGATATATCTTTGTTGCGAAATTTGTGGGATGTAATTACATCCGGTGAAGGACAATTATAAATTGGCGAATGTTTAATAAAAATTGATAAATTATGAAAGCTAAAGTATTACTTTTGACCATTTTATGTGGTGCTGTACTGACCTTGTCTGCGCAGGAATATCAACCTCAGATAGGTTTCAGTACAGAAAACGGTTCAAAAACCAATTTTAAAAAGAACAAAGCTTCCGACAATATTTTCATTTCGATCGCTGGCGGTGGAAATGTATTGCTGGGAGATTTGAATGGAAATGCAGAAATGGGAGATCGTATTGCTCCTCATGGTGCTATTTCATTGGGAAAATGGTATAATCCGTATTTGGCATTCCGTTTGCAAGTAAACGGAGGACTGATGAACAATTTCAGTAACAGTGGCGAGCAGGAATTTCAATGGATTAACCCTCATGCCGATATCCTGTGGGATATTACCAACTTCTGGGCCCCTTATAAGGAAAAGAAAGTGTTCCACTTTATTCCGTTCGTAGGGCTTGGATATGGCGTGAGAGCAGGTACAACCGTCAATGGCATCAGCTATTCACGGTCCGAATCCCTTACGGCTAATGGTGGTGCACAATTGTTATTCCGCCTGAGCAAACGGGTCGACTTGTTTCTGGAAGGTCAATATGTGCTGGTGGGCGATCACTGGAATCGCACGTATACCGACAGACACGAATACGACCGTCCGTTTGAAGCCATGTTAGGCTTGAACTTTAACTTGGGCAGAAAAGAGTTTGAAGTGCTTGAACCCATGGATTATGCGTTGCTGAATGATTTGAACTCGCAGATCAACGCTTTGCGCGCCCGTAATTCAGAACTGGAAAAACGTCCGGAATATTGTCCTGAATGTCCGCCTGCTCCTGCACCCGTTGCACGGGCTAAGGAACATATGAACAATACCGTATTCTTCCGTCTGAACAGTGCGAAGATTGACAAGAATCAGGAAGGCAATATCTTCAATACGGCTGAATTTGCCAAGAAGTACGGCGCAGCCATCAAGTTGGTTGGTTATGCCGACAGAAAGACCGGTAATCCCGATTATAACAAGGGTATTTCCGAAAGACGCGCAAGAGCGGTTGCCAAACAGTTGATCGATAAACATGGTATTTCTTCCAACAACATTTCTATCGAATGGAGAGGTGATGAAATTCAACCATACGAAGAAAATGCTTGGAACCGTGTGGTTATCATGAATACAAATGAATAATCGGCATTGAGCGAATTTATCATTAATAAAAAAAACCGGCAGATTGAATATCCGCCGGTTTTTTTTATTCCTTTTGTCAAACGAAGCCCGCCCTTTACCTGCTATTTTTCAATTCTGATCCGGGCATCAACAGCAACAATTCCGTTTTCTGTCGCCAGCAAGGGATTTATGTCCAACTCCTTGATTTCCGTCGCAAAACGAAGTAAAGCCGAAAGTTGCACTATAATTTTCGCAAAGGCGTATTCATCAATGCCTTTCTGTCCGCGAGCGCCTTTGAAAACTTTATATCCGCGCAGGGAACGAATCATGGATAAAGCTTCTTCCTTGGCCAGTGGTGCAAGACCGGATGCAACATCTCCGAATATTTCCACAAAAATACCTCCCAATCCGCAAAGGACAATGTGGCCGAATCTTTCTTCGTACTTTGCGCCTGCAAACAACTCCATTCCTTTCAGCATCGGCTGAATCATCACGGCCTTTGCTTCCGGCAAATTCATTAACCGCTCAAATTCAATTTTCAGGTGTTTCTCCGAGCGAATATTCAATACCACCCCGCCGACGTCGGATTTATGCACAGGCCCCGACACCTTGGCTACTACCGGATAATGAACCTTGTCCGCAAACCGGCAAATATTCGCCCACTCGTCGGATACCAGTTCTTCTACCATTGAAATGCCGGTTGCCTTGAAAAGTTCCTGCACAGACTTGGGCGGAATGTAGCCCGATTCGGGAATCCGATCAATAATCCTGCGAATCAGCGGAATGTCCACTCCTTTCAATTCAAGATTGTTCGCCAGAGGATGCGGCGTCTTCAAAATCTTAGTAAGCGCCTCGGCCAAGCCAACTTCGTCGCTAAAGTTGACATGACCTTTTTTCACAAAGAAGTCGGTCTCATCCCATGCCGTACTTACAGAAGGCAACACGGGAAAAATCGGCTTCATGCAGGTTCTCATCTTTTGATCCAAGATTTCGTACGCTTCATATACCCGCGTCAGTCCGGGACTTCCGAAAATAACAGCAATGCCGTCGAAACCGTCGTTTCTTTCACAAAAATCGATTGCTGCCGCCAAATGTTCGGGGCGGCCGGTTCCGAGGATGTCTATCGGATTGTTGACGGACGAGCCGGGAAGCAACTCTTTTTTCAATTCATCTGCCTCCGGCATCCCCTGCAAACCGGGAATTTCCATGCCTCCTTTCGACAAGGCATCTGTCAGCATCACTGCCGGCCCGCCGGCATGTGTCACAATCGCCAGGTTTTTGCCTTTTAAAGCCTGCAATGTAAAGACGGCGCCTACCGTCGCCAATTCTTCCCGGCTAAAACAACGTACTATACCCGCTTTGCGGAAAAGCGCCTCTACCGCAAGGTCGGGATTAGCCATTGCACCGGTATGGGAAGAGGCTGCCCGTCTGCCCGATTCGGACGTCCCCGATTTGATCGCTGCAATCCTGCATCCCTTGCGAATAAGCGATGCGGTATGTTCCGACAATTTGTCCGGTTTTTTGATACTTTCGATATAAAGAAGTTTGATTTTCGAATCCGTTTCGAAATTGAAATGTTCATCCATGTATTCAAGGACGTCCTCCACGGAAATCTGCGCACTGTTCCCGACCGACCATACGGAATTAAAACGCAGACCCATCCGGATGGATGATTCCATGATAAAAAGCGCTGTCCCTCCCGAACTGGAAATCATGTCGACCCCGAAAGGATCCATTTCCGGAATCGGAAGCGTAAACAAACTGTGATGATAACGATTCAGCAGTCCGATGCAGTTTGGTCCAATCAGGCTGGCGCCGGCATTTGTGATCACTTCCGCAATCTGTTTTTCCAGCATTCCGCCCGTCTCGGTTTCCTCGCCGAAACCGGCTGTATACATGATGAACGCCTTTACACGCTTTTCCTGCGCCAGAATCGTTACTGCCTCCAGGCAGGAGGCCGCCGGGATGGAAATAATGGCCATTTCGACCGGAGGGATATCCGACACGTGAGGGTAGGATTTTAAACCCTGCACCTCCGTTTCTCTTGCATTCACCACATACAAGTCTCCCTGAAACGCTCCATTTATCAGGTTACGCACACAATTCCCCCCCGGTTTGGACGTCTTGTTGGAGCCGCCGACAACCACAATACTTTTTGGGTGGATGAGTTCACGGTTTATCATAAACTATTTTTTGAATGAGTTGCAAATGTAGGAAAAAACGCTGACATGAATCCCTGTCAGCGTTGCATATTTCGCAGATTTATACTTCGTACAGTATTGTTTTGTGAATATCTGCCTCTCATAAGTTCAGGACTTTCCGCATCAAATTACACAGCGTAAAGCAACATCCGGCAGGAATCAGGTTTTGCTATCCTTTGAATTGTACCCTGCGGAATGTCAAATTTGTTTTTACGATTCCTTCTATATGATAACAGTTGATGCATAGAGCCGCCACTGAAAAAAGAATTAGCCGGGAAATATTTTATCCGTTCTTTTTTTATACCTTTGTGCCCTTAATGAGAAATATATTAATAAAATAGATAAAATGGCTACATTAGAGAAGATTAGAAGCCTGTCGGGTCTACTGGTAGGAGTTGTCGGATTGGCATTGTTTGCGTTTATTATTGGAGATTTTCTGAACTCCGGCTCATCGTATTTCAGGACGCCTCCCGATCAGGTGATAAAAGTAGAAGGCACTGCAATTAATTACAATTATTATCAGTCCCGGATCGAAGAAATGACGAATGTATACAAAATGGGCAACAACATGAGCAACCTGCCGGAGGAATATCTCACCCAGATTCGTCAAAGCGTGTACAGTTCCCTGATACAGGAAATTGTGTTGAATGAAGCGCTGGGTAAACTGGGCATCAGCGTAACGGGCGAAGAACTGTTCGACATGATTCAGGGCGAAAACGTGTCGCCGATGGTGCAGCAAATCCCGCTGTTTACTGATCCCCAGACCGGCACGTTCAACAAGGCAAGAGCGCTGAATATCCTGAAAACCATTGAAAACCTGGATGCTGCACCGCAAGAACAACGGGCAGAACTTGAAAACGCACGTAATTACTGGCTGTTCTGGGAGCGGAACATCAAAGCTCAACGCCTGCAGGAAAAATATACCACGCTGCTTGCCAAAGCCATTGTGGCAAATCCGCTGGATGCCAAAAACGCCTACGAAGGAGGACTGGAAAGTTCGGATATTGTATTTGCGATGCAGTCTTATGCAACCCTTGCCGATTCGCTGGTAAACGTCAGCGAGGCCGAAGTGAAAAGACTGTACGATCAACGCAGGGAGCAGTTCAAACAGAAAGACACTCGCGTCATGGATTACATCTCCGTAGATATTCGTCCGAGCGAAGATGACTTTCACAAGGTCAGTGAAGAGATTGAGCAAATCAGGGAAGAACTGGCAAATACGCATACGATTCCCGAGATGGCCAACATCCATCCCGAAATGAAGTATGTTGATGCTTTCAAGTCGGAAAGAGCATGGGATCCGGATATTGTATCGTTTGTGGCCAACGCGGAAATAAACCGGGTGGAAGGTCCCGTCTTCAAGGACAACAGCTATCGCCTGTATAAGCTGGTAGACAAAACCGTTGCATCCGATTCGGTGAAAGTCAGCCATATCTTTTTGCCGGAGCAACCCGGAGTGGATGTGACCGTATTGGCCGACAGTCTGCTGAACGTTTTGAAGACGGGAGGCAGTTTCGAAGAGCTGGTAGCCGGATATTCCGCCGACAAGCAGAGTGCGGCGAACGGCGGCGAGGTCGGCTGGTTCACCGAAGAACTCGCATTAACACAAATCGGAGAAGATTTCAAAAACACCATCTTCACGGCGCCGCTGAACCAGCCTGTGATAACGAAAACGACGTTCGGTACGCATATTGTCAAAATAACGGAAAAGACTGCCGAGGTGCCCAAATACAAAGTGGCGGACATCACGCTGCAAGTCACGCCCAGCACAAAAACATACGGACATATTTACAATGAACTGAACCAGTTTCTGTCCAAAAACAACACGTCTGAAAAGATAAGTCAGTCAGCCCGGGAAGCCGGTTACAGTCTGATGTCAAACGTGAGGATTACGACCGAAGACCGGATGATCGGTTCCGTGCCCGATTCGCGTCAAGTCATTCGCTGGGCGTTTGAAAGTACTCGCAGGGATGAAGTATCCACGATTTTCGAATGTAAGAACCATTTCGTCGTCGCCATCCGCAAAAACGTTTTGCCGGAAGGCTATCAATCGTTTGCATCGGTGGCTCCCATGCTGAAATATGAGTTGATTGCCCGGAAAAAAGGAGAAGAAATTGTGAAAGAGTTGAAAGAGAAAAATCTCCAGACGCTGGACGCCTACGCTCAAGCCATGAATGCAACGCCTGATACGGTGAAATTCATCAACATGAATACCTCCCGGATTACGGGCATCGGTTTGGAGCCGGCGCTGAATGCGGAAATAGCTTTTGCTCCGGAGAATCAGCTGAGAGGGCCGGTCATTGGAAATAACGGCGTGTATGTGTTCACCGTAACGAACCGGGTCAAGGAAGCTCGGGAATACGACGAACAGCAGGAAATTCGCAATCTTGAAGCAGGCAATGCCTATCGCATCGGATATCAGGCTGTGCAGGCGCTGGTAGAAAAAGCAAAAATCGTTGACCGCCGTATCCGTTTTGATTGAACGCAAGTACAGCGATCACACACTCGAAGATTTGAAGCACAGGGTTGGCCCTGCTTCAAATCTTCGATTTTTTTACTCCCACTCCCATGTATCATCTTTACATCATCACTGTTCCATGATCCGTTTTATTTTTTACGCCATACATTCTTTCGGCTGCAACAAACCATACGGCATCGCATGACGGCAGAACGTATAATACCCAAAACACCTCTGCTGGGCATGACGCTGGACGAGCTGAAAGAGGTCGCTGCACAAACCGGACTGCCGGCCTACGCAGCCAAACAGATGGCCGACTGGATATACCGCAAAAGAGTCGCTTCCATTGGGGAGATGACGAATATTGCGGCAAGCGGTCGTGCGCGCCTCGAAGCGCTGTATGAGACAGGCGTCTGTCCGCCGGAAAGCCGGATGCAGTCTGCGGATGGCGCCGTGAAATATTTGTTTTCCGTTGCCTCCGGACGGACGGTGGAAGCGGTGTATATTCCGGCGGACGGGCGGGCGACGCTTTGCGTTTCTTCACAGGTGGGCTGCAAAATGAACTGTCTGTTTTGCATGACGGGAAAGCAGGGTTTTGCCGGCAACCTGACCGCGCATGAGATGATCAATCAAATACATTCGCTGCCGGAATCTGCACAGTTAACCAATGTGGTGTTTATGGGGATGGGAGAGCCGTTCGACAATACGGATGCACTGTTCCGTACGCTGGAAATCCTGACCGCTTCCTGCGGATATGGCTGGAGTCCGAAGCGCATCACCGTCTCGACAGCAGGCGTCCCGGGCGGCCTGCAACGTTTTCTGGAGGAGAGCGCCTGTCATTTGGCCGTCAGTCTTCACTCGCCCTATCCGGAGGAACGACTGTCGCTCATGCCGGTGGAAAAGGCGTTTCCGGCCAGCCGGATCATCCAGCTGATTAAACAGTATGATTTTGCGCATCAGCGGCGTGTATCGTTTGAGTACATCCTGTTTGAAGGCAAAAACGATTCCATAGCACATGCGGAAGCATTAGCCCGTTTGTTGCAGGGCATTCCCTGCCGGGTCAACCTGATCCGGTTTCATGCCATTCCCGGTATTGCCCTGAAAAGCAGCAGCCTTCGACAGATGGAACGCTTCCGCGATGCACTGAATCTCAAAGGCCTCCTCTGTACCATCCGGGCCTCCAGAGGGGAAGACATCATGGCTGCCTGCGGTATGTTGTCCGGAAAGCAAATCCCGCCTGCTCGCGAATGACGAAAATGCCGGCGCATGGACAGGCACACAGAATTTTTTCATGCTGCTTTTACTCCGCAAAATGACACCGAAAATATTTTATTTCATTATTTCAACCGCCCCGACCATAGGCAGTATGGTTTTGTTTTCCGGGAAATAACGGATGGAACCCGCCGACAGCAAGGGAGAATCGGACTGAAGCCCGGCGCAGCGAATCCAATCCGCTGCGCCGGGACAGACCCCGATGCTCCCTGTAGCCGGTTTCGGGTCAGCGAACCGGAAGTTTAAAGACCATCCGCCGTTCGCCGTCCGTGGCCGTCAGGAGGTAGACGCCGGGGGACAGGGCGAGCGGACGGCGTTCGGAAACGCCGGTCACGCGG
>JAISMO010000141.1 GCA_031276675.1 Tannerella sp. | reverse complement strand
AATGAAGACAACGAGTTTGTGACACTCATACCGGCATTCGAATATGCCCTGTTGCCGGGCCTTCCGAAATTGTCAGTCTCGGAAGAAGACAACCCCGTATTGATATGCTATCACATAAGGGCACCTCTAAAAACCCGGTAAAAAAATCAGTTCAAGAAACATATCATTGAATGTTAGTAAATGAAACCGTCTATTATATATTTGTGCATGAAAAAAGTCATTGTTAATGCGTTGATTTCAGGGTTGCTGATTTCGTGTGCTCCGCCTTCGCGTTTGGCACAGGTATTGGCCCAGGCCGGAGAAAATCAAGCGGAATTGGTAAAAGTACTGGAATATTACCGCCGAAACCCGTCAGACAATCTGAAATACAGGGCTGCCTGTTTTTTGATAGAAAACATGCCTGGAAAATATTCAAAAAGCGATAAACCATTTAAGGATTTCGAAGCCTTGTTTGATGAATGGTTGTCTATGAAAACAGCATATTTCTTTATCAAATCAGAAATATCAGATTCATTGACAGTTGCACACCAATTGACAGTTGCACACCAATTGACATCTCAACAAAAAAAGTTGTATGATATCCATCATATCAAGGCATCCTATTTAATACGTAATATTGACTGTTCCTTTGAAGTATGGAAATCGATGCCCTGGGGAAAAGATATTCCTTTTGATGTTTTTTGCGAAGAAATTTTGCCTTACCGTACTGCAACGGAACCGTTAGAAAACTGGCGTGACATTATATTAGAACAATACCGCCCTCTATACGATTCATTACGTACAGGCAATGCGAACATAATTACTGCTTGTATTAAGATATACGAAGCGATGGGAGAGCAATGGGATGGAATAAACCAAATGTCATCCTTACTGCCCACAACCAGTTACAGTATGATCCATAAATTACGAACAGGCCCATGTGTTGAGCGAGTGAGATACGGTATTTACGTCATGCGCGCCTTTGGGATACCCGCGAACTGGGATTATACGCCGCAATGGCCATTTCGCAGTTTAGGACATTCCTGGGCTTCGGTCAGGACAGAAGACGGAAAATATGTACCTTTCATACCTACAGAACTTAAGCCCGGTGAACCGCACAAGCCGGATCATCGGATGGCAAAAGCGTTTCGACACACTTATTCAGCCAATCAACAATCTCTTGTGAGTATTTCCAAATCAACCGACATACCGATAATTTTTCGAAATGTATATATGCGTGATGTGTCATCCCTGACGTTTTCCGCTGCAAACATTATCATTCAGCCAGATAACATATTTGATGCCCGACAGGATTATATTTATTTAACTGTATTTGACAATAAATCATGGGTGCCTGTCCAGTGGGCGAAAAAGGAATATCCAATTGTGTTTGCAGACATGGGGAAAAATATTGTATACATGCCGGCGTATTACCAAAATCAAACCGCATACTCTTGCGGAGCGCCTTTTATTTTTACGAATCGGGCTGAATTACAGTGGCTAAAGCCGGATACCATCCATAAACAGTCACTGCGACTTACACGAAAACATCCCTTTTTGGCCAACTGGCACGTTAAAATGGCCGGTGGACAATTCCAGGCGGCAAACCGGTCGGATTTTTCCGATGCCATAATTTTGCATACAGTTAAACGCGACCCCGATTTTTATTATTGCAATGTGCCCGTAAACAATGCGGCGAGTTGTCGATATTATCGATATGTATCACCTCCCGGTGGGAACGGTCATCTGGCAGAACTGGAATTTTATGAAGGAACGGACACGATCCGGGCGAGAGGGAAAATGATTGGCATGACAGGAGCAAAAAAAGAACATCCGACACGTACCATAGACAAAGTATTTGACGGAGACGTGCTTACGTTTTACGATTCGGCGCATCCCGATTCCGCGTGGGTCGGTATGGATTTCGGCCGGCCCGCGCGGATTACCAAAATTCGCTATCTTCCGCGTAATGATGACAATATTATCGTCCCCGGACAACTTTACGAACTGTTTTACTGGGGGTATGGCGGCTGGGTGTCGCTGGGACAGCAGACAGCAGCGGATTATGTGCTGTATTACGGCAATGCGCCGCTGAATGCGCTGTTTCTATTGCGTAACCTGACCAGAGGAGAGGAAGAACGGATATTCACTTATGAAAATGGAGAACAGGTATGGTGGTAGACAAACCGGCAAAAATGGTTTTTGTACACAATTAACATGAAAACATGCTGTAAAACATATTAAAACAGTTGGTTTCATAATTTACACCCGCTAATTTTGCCCTCTGAAACAGGAATTATGAACATGTCAAAGAAATATGTGCTGATATCTGCGATCCTGATGTGGGGAATTGCTTTATTCTCCTGTAAACGGGAGAAAGGGAAGGATGACATTTGCAAAACCGTAGCGGAATGGCAGGGCAGGGAGATTGTATTTCCGGACGGACTGGTTTTTACTCGTTTGGGAAAGGATACGGTCACATCGCTGCTTCCCGCATCCGGCTACAAGGTGCTGTCTTATACTGATTCGCTCGGCTGCACGGGCTGCAAGCTGCAATTATCCAAATGGAAGGAGTTCATCGCCCAAACGGATTCTCTGACCGGAAACACGGTACCGTTTCTCTTTTTCTTCCATCCTAAAGACTCAAGAGAACTGCATTATATGTTAAAGCGTGACGGGTTTGATGCAGCGGTCTGTCTGGATTTGGACGACCGGCTGAACCGTCACAACCGGTTTCCGTCGAATATTGCGTTCCAGACATTTTTACTGGACGGAGCAAACAGGGTGGTTGTGATCGGCAATCCGGTACACAATTCGGAGGTGAAGGAACTGTATTTGAAACAGTTTAATGGTGAAAAGAAGCCGGCTGCTGCAAATACTTCGGCCGAAGTGGAACCGGAGGCCGCAGATTTGGGCGACTTTCCCAAGGGAGAAAAACGGCGTGCTGTATTTACAATACGTAATACGGGCAGTGAACCGCTGATAATTACCGGCACGGCTGTTTCCTGCGAATGTATCTCGGCAACCTGTGACAAACATCCGGCTGCACCCGGCGGAACCTTGCCGGTGACGGTGGAAGCAAATCCGGAAGTGACGGGTGTTTTTGAAGAAGTGATTACGGTAAAATGTAATTGCGAACGTATGATTAAACTGGTTGTCAGGGGGAATGTTCTGTAAAAGGGCGGGAAG
This sequence comes from Tannerella sp., assembly GCA_031276675.1. GTDB lineage: Bacteria > Bacteroidota > Bacteroidia > Bacteroidales > Tannerellaceae > Tannerella. The sequence continues at coordinate 34,311 of JAISMO010000141.1, read as the reverse complement.
GGAAACCTTGCCCGAATGTCGAATATATAAACGGAAAGGAGGTGTGCAAAAGTACGGTATTAATTTGAAATCCGAGCGGGTTTCGGTTGTTGAAAGGATAGACACAACCGGCAAACAGATTTATTTTATAACATTTTTAATTTGCAAATCATGAAGAGAATTTTTTTTTATATGATGATTGTAGCCGCCATTGTGGTGGCAGCTGCCTGGAATGTGAGCCAAAGCAAAAGTGAAATGGCTTTGACGGATGTGGCACTGGAGAATGTGGAGGCACTGGCGGACGAAGAGAGTTCTGATAAATACAAATACGTCCTTCCTGGCACGCCAGGATCTGGTGTCGCGTGTCTTTGCAGTGGTTCGGGGTCTCTCAGTTGCTGTGGTTGATTAATTTTAAAGGTTGTATCAATTTCATCATAACAATACCAAATTTGCAGGTAAGTAATCAGATATAATTTTTACTGTTTTATGATTGTATCTTGATACATCCTTTATTTTAAAATACACGATTATGAAACAATATATATGTGTTATGCGGATTAGTTTGTTGTTAACAACAGTTGCTTCATGTAATAATATCTCGAAAAACTCAAAAGATGAAACAAATGAAGCTGTTCAAACAATAACCTTTGATAAAACGAGCGTTTTGAACAGATCGCAATTGACGGACGAAGTACGGTTTGTGCCTTTGGAAGTTACCGACGAAAGTATGTTTTCGGAAGTTAGTCAGTTAAACATAATTGGAGAAGAAATATTTCTGTTCGATATCCGATTGGGAAAGTTAATCGTATTTGATAAAAACGGCACGTTTAAAAGAGTATTGGAACGTAAAGGACAAGGTCCTGGAGAATATTCATTTAGCATGTCATTTTCGGCGAGTCTCGAAAATGATAAAATCTACCTTGTGGATGTAGATAACAAACTGATATGTTATGAATTGGATTCATTCCAGTATTTGTATGAAAAAAAAGGTGTTGGAGGCATCAATGTCTTTGCATTGTCCGACGAGACATTCGTTTGGTTCAATTACACCGTTCTATCAATCGGCAATGAATCATATAAATTTCACATAATAACTACTGATAACGAAATGAACGTTATATCGAAATCTATACCCATCCCGTTTGAAAGCGGTTACCTGATGTCACCTGTATATCGGTTTTATACCTGTAACCTCGATTTATACGTATTTCCTCCATTCGACAATGTAATTTATAAATATGCGAATAACAGGTTTCAGCCGTACTATAGTATCGAATATGGCCGGTATTCTGTACCTCCTCTGGATTTTTTATCGGAAGGAGGAGAAGGCAACCCTTATTTGAATCGATTGGTGAAATCAGATTATGTATCTTTTGCTCAACCTTTTGAAAATGATTCTTTTTTGTTGATGAGTTATTTTGTCAGAGAAATTAAGCATCTTGGGATTTACAACAAAATTTCAAAAAAGTCATTTAATATGAAATTTGACTCGTTGGAAGACAAGCATAATTTTCTATATCATATTCATGGCGTGGACGAAACGTCATTTATTTCATGTATGAATTTTGAAGATTTGAAAAAAGACCGTTTTTGTGATAAAGAAAAATCGTTTATCGAATTATGTAAAAACAACCAAATCTCAGATGATGCCCCAATATTGATTTTCTTTCGTTTTAATAATGAGATAGTTGAAAGCGAATGAGGATTAAGGCAAAAATAGAAACTCTCCGTCCCTGATTTCCCTCAAAAAAGCAAGGAATTGAAAAGTGCGGAATTGATTTGAAATCCGAGTGGATTTGTTGAAAGGATAGACACAACCGGCAAACAGATTTATTTTATAACATTTTTAATTTGAAACTTATGAAGAGAAAAAAAATTTATATGATGATTGTAGCAGCCATTGCGGTGGCTGCTGCCTGGAATGTGAGTCAAAGCAAAAGTGAAATGGCTTTGACGGATGTGGCGCTGGAGAATGTGGAGGCTTCGGCTGGCGGCGAAGGTGGTGTTACATGTTGTCCCGACGCGGGAGATACTTGTAAACTTTCGAGTGGAGATACATTGCGGGATTTTGACGAATGTTGATTTTATCAGTTTCCTCCCGGCATTTTTACCGGGAGGAACAAATTTTTGTTTTACACCTTTTAATTACAGGAAAATGTACTCAAAACATATTATATGCATAATGGTGTCAATACTCCTTGCAGGCTGTGATTCCAATGAATATATAGAAATAAAAGATGCGGTTATATTCAACGACAAATCATTTAAAGAAGTAAAAATGCTTTCACATACGGATATAGATACCGAATTTATCGGAAATCCCGTTCGAATGACAAAGGTAGATACGTTCTTGTATATTGTTGACTCTTCGATAGATTCGGTTGTTCATTTGTTCGATGTAAAAAATAATTTGTACAGAGGTTTGATGGTTGGGCGGGGAACAGGACCGAATGAATTGTTGTCCTCCGGATATGTACATCCATCTCCGGACAATCAATTCGTGTGGTTATATGATATTACCGGCAGGCAGTGGGTGAAATATGGCAAGGCGAATGTGGGAAAAATATCTGTGATGACTGAAAAAATCCGGTTTGTAAAGGATACTTTTGCAACAATGACGGTCGAGGATCCCGTATGGATTTCGGACAGTCTTTTTGTCTGTGTAAATTTGAACAGTTTCAAGGAACGGTTTTATTTTTTTGACAGACAACTAAAACATAAGCCTGTGTATAATCCGCGGTTTTCATTTAAAAAAAATGCTCCCGATTTTGTCTTGAATGAGATGTTTTCAATCCTGTTGAATGTAAAACCTGACAAATCCAAAATCGTACTGGGCGGAAGATATTTTGACTGTTTGGAAGTGTATCATTCCAGTGGAATTTTATCGACTTTAACAAAAGGGCCCGAAAAAGGATTCAACTTTAACTACGACAGGCAAAGGTCTTATGCCCGTGGCGCAATGATAAAATCACCCGAAACCCGAAGAGCCTATTTGTGTTTGAAAAGTACGGACGAACGGATATATGCGTTGTATTCCGGTAAAGAGAAACAGGATGTTTCCAATTATTCCAATTCAGATGTAGTTTTCACGTTTGACTGGGAAGGCAAGCCGTTGACAAAGTACGTATTGGACTGTCAAATCATATCATTCGATGTAGATGAAAACAACAAAAAAATTTACGCGATACGAGAGCCTGAAAAATCCATTATCTATTTTGATTTGAATTGACAAATACGACAGGCCACTGGTGATTACGAACAACGGAATTAATTTGAAATCCGAGCGGGTTTCGGTTGTTGAAAGGATAGAGACAGCCACAAAACAAATAAATTAAAGTTTTTATGAAATAAAAAAAAGAGAATTTTATACGGCATTGCAGTTGTTGCTGCATTGAACGTGAATTTGGGAAAACGGCAGGATACACTTTCTGTCGTTGCGTTAGAGAATATTGAAGCATTGGCTGGAGGGAAGGAGGAGGATTCGATTGTCATTCGGCTCCGCCATATATCGCTTATTGTAATGTTTACGACAGTGGAGTTTACTGCCCTTGCGGTTTTTAGATTTATGAACACGTTACAGGGAAACTGTGCATAGTTTCCCCGTATTATCAAAATGGTATTGCCGAATGGAAAAATATATATTGTGCACGGTATTCATGGTAATTGCTTTTTCGTGTAAAAGAAATGCCGGTTTTTTGGAACAAAATAAGGTATCGTATGATTACGAACTGGCAGAGAACGGAAAAGGTCTCTCCTATTCACTGGATGAGGATACCAAATATCAATTTGTATCATTGTTTCCTTATGAAGAAAGGAACGGGAAAACGTATTTGACATTCATGAACAGCATTCATGAAATTTTGTTTTATGATTTGCCGAGCGGTGAGTTCCTTTTCAAAACAAAAATAGAACCGGAAGGGCCTGACGGCATTACAGGGCCTTCGGGATATTATGTTATCAGTTTGGATTCCATTTATGTAACCACGCTGTCTGTTCCCACTTTATACAGCATCGATCAAAACGGGACGGTTCTGCAAAGAATCAATTATGGCGAAACGGAAAGCGGCTACACCGTCATTCCGACCTTCAATCCAAATTCCTTTTTTTATACGCCGCTTTTCGTTATCAATCATGAACTGTATATTACGCAAAAACCAAGCTGGACAGTTCCGGTTTCTTCTACGCCGGTTTCTGTAGTGATTAATCCGGAAAATCATTTGTGTAAAGAATTGCCTTTTTTCTTCCCGCCTTTGATTAAGGACGAAGAATTCGGTCATGTAGGGGGATTCGCTCTGTCTTTCAGCAGAGAGTTTGACGGGGAAAAGTTCATTTATTCATTTTATTATGATGAGGCAATTTATGTGGCGCCTGTTGATCATAGCGAAATACGGAAATATGTAGTAAAAAGTAAATATATTGACCATGTCAAAGTAGTAAAAAAGAGAAAAGAAGACATGTTTCTGTTTGCAAAAAATGATTATAAAGATCCCTGTTACGGAAACCTGCTGTATGATAAATACCGTAACATATACTACCGGCTTGCTTATCCGAAAGCAGCGCTCGAAGAGGGCGTAAATTATGTGGCAATGACCGCTCAGGGACGCAAAAAATTTTCAATCATCGTATTGGATGAAAAGTTTAATATCATGGGAGAAACGTTATTTCCGGAATATATCTATAATCCGATACTTCTTTTTGTTCATCCGGACGGACTTTATATTTGTGACAATCATATCATGAATCCTTCTTTTAAAGAAGACGTGTTGAGTTTTAAGTGCTTTGAATTAGTGAAAAAATAAAGCGGTAAAGTGGAAATAAACGGTATAATTGCTCAGGGCGCTGCAAGATTCGGGAAACAGGTTTCCTTTAAAATGAATGGATACCGGGATGTGCTTTACCGGCTATACAGTCACACCCGTGGAAAAGAAGAATGCCCTTTCTGGGATGAAAACAGACAACAGGCATGGCGGTAAGTGAAAAGATAAAAAGCGGGTTACGCCGGCTGGTGTACCGGACGGTCGACCTGCTTTTCTGGCTAAGCATCGTGATCGTAGCATATGTCTGCATACAGGTGTGCCTGCTGGCGTCGTTCCGTATACCGAGCAGTTCGATGGAACCGGAACTGATGGCGGGTGATTATTTACTGGTATTCAAGCCGACTGTCGGAGCGCGAGTGTTCAACCTGTTCGCTTCTCTGCGCGGCGAAAGAGTGGAAATACACCGTCTGCCGGGATGGCGCAGCATACGGCATAATGATGTAACGGTATTTCATATTCCGTATCCGCGTGGCGGCGAGAAAATGGAGATGCATATTCTGAAATACTACGTCAAGCGCTGTACGGGTCTGCCGGGCGATACACTGGAAATTCGGGATGGCTTTGTGCGTGTGCGGGGATGGGATGCTCCGCTGGGCAACGTGGCTTCGCAGCGGCGCGTGTCGACGCGTGACCGTGCATCGTTTGAAATGGCCGTGTATCATACGTTTCCGTTCGATTCAACGCTGGCATGGAATATCCGGGATTTCGGCCCGCTGTATATCCCGAAAAAAGGCGATGTGCTGCCGATGAACCGCACGCATTATCTGCTGTACCGCAGGCTGATTGCCTGGGAACAGCGAGCGGAAGTGACGTGTGTCGATTCTACGGTTTACCTGAACGGACAACCACTTGTGTCATACTGTTTCCGGAAGAATTATTACTTTATGTCGGGTGATTATACGGAAGATTCACAGGATTCGCGTTATTGGGGGTTGCTGCCGGAGGAATATATTGTCGGGAAGGCGTGGATTATATGGAAATCGGTTGACCTGCATACGGGGAAATGGAGACGGGAACGGTTTTTAAAGACAATTCAATGATGCAAAAACCATGTATTCAAAGGGACACCGTTCAGTGACTTTCACGCATTTGATGACTTGCCGGGCAGCGTCGGCGACGGTCTTTAGCGTTCATTCCCATCGGAGCGATCGGTTCGCTTTGTCCGGAGCGGGCTATACGAAGAAACAGGGCTGTACGGCAGGGCCTGCAAAATGGCGGCCGCTGTGCTTGCCGGAGAACTGAATGTGCAGTCGGCCGCAATCAGGGAGATGCGGGAAAGAAATTGCGATGAAAGAAAAATAAAGTGCAATAAAAAGAATATATTTGTAAACGGATAAAAGAACCGAATCATGAGAAAGAAAACAAACTGGCTGCTTGTTCCGGCGCTAATCTGCATGACAGCCTGCCTGAGTGAAAAAAGGACGCCGGAGGAGGAAGGCACGGTCGAAACGGTGTTGCCGGATGCGACGAATGAGGTAACGGTCATGACGCTGACGGCAACTGATTTCCGGCACGAACTGGTGAGTAACGGGAAACTCGCGGCCGCCCGCTGTGCCGATCTGCGTTTCGGATCGGACGAACCGGTGGCGGCCATCTACGTGAAAAACGGCGACCGCGTCAGCCGCGGGCAGGCCATTGCCGAACTGGCGGCATTCCGTCTGGAGAACCGGGCGGCGCAGGCAAGGGATGCGCTGGACAAGGCGAAGCTGGATATGCAGGATGTCCTGATCGGCCAGGGATTTGCGCCTGAAGATTCGGCGAACGTGCCTCCGGCGACGCTGGCGCTGGTAGAGTCGCGAAGCGGTTACAGGCAGGCGCTGGCACAGTATGAACTGGCGCTGTATGAAGTCCGGAACGCCGTCCTGCGGGCACCGTTCGACGGCGTGATTGCCAACCTTTCCGCCAAACCGTTTAACAGGGCTTCGACCTCGGAAACTTTTTGCACGGTCATCGACCCGCACAGCCTTGAGGCCGTTTTCTCGGTGCTGGAAAATGAACTGCCGCTGATAAAAACAGGCGACCGGGTCGTGGTGACGCCCTATGCCACGCCCTCCGAGGGGACGGAAGGACGTATCCGCGAAATCAATCCGTTTGTCGACGCCGGCGGGCTGGTGCGGGTGAAAGCCGCCGTGGCCGCCAAGGGCCGGATGTTTGAAGGCATGAAGGTGCGTGTCACTGTCCAGCGCCTGCTGGGCGGACGGTGGGTCGTTCCCAAGTCGGCGGTCGTCATCCGTTCGGGCAGGCAGGTGCTCTTTGCCCTGAAAGACGGTAAGGCTCGCTGGGTATACGTGCATACCGACCTGGAAAATTCCGGCAGCTACGCCGTTAGCTCCGATACCGCCGGTGACCTGAAAGAAGGCGACCTCATTATTACCTCCGGAAACGTGAACCTTGCCCACGAAAGTCCGGTTAGCGTGAAAGATTCCATGATTTCCCAATAAACCATGATTAAATTCCTCCTGAATCGTCCGGTTGCCGTACTGATGGCCTTTACGGCCTGTTTCATCATCGGATGGGCAACGTATTTCACGCTGCCGGTGTCGCTGCTGCCAGATATTGCCATTCCGGAAATTACCGTACAGGTAACGGGCCGGAACACGTCGGCGCGCGAACTCGAAAACACGGTCGTCAAACCCTTGCGGCAGCAGTTGGTACAGGTCAGTCACCTGCGCGAAATACATACCGAGACGCGCGACGGTGCTGCGCTGATCCGCCTGCAGTTCGACTTCGGAACCCATACCGGCCTCACCTTCATCGAGGTTAACGAAAAAATCGACGCGGCGATGAACAGCCTCCCCCGCGACGCGGAACGACCGCGCGTCGTGAAGGCCAACGTCACCGACATTCCCGTCTTCTACCTTAACCTGACCTTACGGCCGCAACCTTCGGGCGACGGCCTTCGGGAGCGGAAGGTGGAGAGCGACGCGCGTTTCCCGGAACTCTGCGAGTTTGCCGGAAGCGTCATCCAACGACACATCGAACAACTGCCCGAAGTGGCCATGGTTGACATCACCGGCATGGTCAACCGGCAACTCCGGATTGAGCCTGACATGCGACAGCTCGAACTGGCCGGCTTTTCGCTTGGCGACCTGGAGGAGGCGCTTGCCGCCAGCAACATGGATGTCGGCAGCATGACCGTGCGTGACGGCTATTATGAATACGGCATCCGGTTCTCGGCCCTGCTGCGCACGCCTGCCGACGTCGAAAACATCTACCTCCGCAAGGCGGACGGGGAACGCCTTTTCCGGCTCGGGGAACTGGCCAAAGTATCCGTTGCGCCGGTTCGGGAAACGGGCTTCTCGCTGGCCGGCAACGAACGTGCCGTCATGCTGGCCGTCATCAAACAGTCCGACGAAAACATGAGCAGCCTGAAAAAAGCCCTGCAGGGGGTAATGGATTATTTCACCGCCGTCTATCCCGACGTCGTCTTTTCCGTCTCGCGCAACCAGACGGAACTGCTCGACTATACCGTCTCCAGCCTGAAACAGAACCTCGCACTCGGTTTTCTCTTTATCTGCCTTGTCGCCATTCTTTTTCTCGGAGACGTCCGGAGTCCCGCCGTTATCGGCCTGAGCATGACGGCCAGTCTCGTGATCAGCCTGCTGTTCTTTTACCTTTTCCATGTTTCGCTGAATATTATTTCCCTTTCGGGACTGATTCTGGCGCTGGGGATGATGATTGACAGTTCCATCATCGTCACCGAAAACATAGCTCAGTACCGTGCGGCGGGGCTGACGCTCGACGAAGCCTGCGACAGGGGAACGACGGAAGTCATCACGCCCATGCTCAGTTCCACGCTGACCACCATCGCCGTTTTTGTCCCGCTGGTATTCATGAGCGGCATCGCGGGCGCGATTTTCTTTGACCAGGCCTTTGCCGTCACCGTCGGGCTGCTGGTTTCCTGGTTCACCGGGATTATGCTTCTGCCGGTGCTTTACAAACTGGTCTACGGTTTGCCGACGCGCAAACGCCGCCGCTTCCGGTTTCGCAACCCGGTGAAGGCGCACACGCTGGACCGTTTCTACGACCGCGGCATCGACTTCGTGTTCCGCCACAGACGCCTCTGCCTTTCGGCCGTTGCGCTGACTTTGCCGCTTTGCATATGGCTGTTTTACGGGATTCCCAAGAGCCGGATGCCCGATATCAGCCGTAACGAACTGTCCGCTTTCATTGAATGGAACGAAAATATCCACGTCCATGAGAATCGTGCACGGATCGACAGTCTGTTTCGCGCCGTTGCAGCCGGCGCCGTCGAATACACGGCCGGCGTCGGACAGCAGCAGTTTCTGCTGAACCGTGACCGCGAGCTGTCCGTGTCGGAATCCGAACTCTATTTCCGCACGGTGCAGCCGGCCGGTATCCCCGTCCTGCAGCGCCACATCACCGCGTGGCTGCGTGAACACTATCCGGCAGCCGTCTTCTCGTTTGCCCCGCCGGAAACGGTCTTCGAGAAAATCTTTGCGACCGGCGAGGCCGACATCGTCGCCGAACTCCATGCCCGCAACAGGGCTGAAATACCCCTTCCCGCTCACCTCCATGTGCTGGAAGACGCCCTGCGCAGCCGTACCGGACGGCTGTCCGGCGGCATTGCGTTCGACAGCCAGCTGAACATCTCCGTCGACCGGCAGAAACTCCTGCTCTACCGCGTGGACTGGGACGAGGTCTACCGTACGCTCAAGACGCTTTTCCGCGACAATGAAGTGGCCGTCCTGCGCTCCTATCAGCAGTATCTGCCCATTGTGCTGGCGGGCGACGAACAGTCGGTCGAAGAGATGATGCGCCACACGCTGGTGCATACGCTGCCCGACGAAAACGGACGGACGGAGACCGTCCCCCTGCAGGCGCTGGTGCGAATAACGCCGGGCGAAGACCTGAAAACCCTGACGGCCGGGAAGAACGGCGAGTATATTCCCTTCCGCTTCCATGACGTGGAGGACGTGCCGCAGCTGATGGCGGACGTGCGGCAGTGTGTGCGCGAAACGATGCTCCGCGAAGCCGGACGCGAGGTGTGGGACGTGGATTTCACAGGCGGTTTCTTCTCCAGCCGCCGGATGCTGAACGAACTGGTGGTGATTCTTTTTGTCTCCATCGGGTTGATGTATTTCATTCTGGCGGCACAATTCGAGAGTTTCCTGCAGCCGCTGATCGTGCTGCTCGAAATACCTGTCGACACGGCGGCCGCGCTGTGCGTGCTGTGGCTGTGCGGCCATTCGCTCAACCTGATGTCGGCCATCGGCATTGTGGTCACCTGCGGGATCATCATCAACGATTCCATCCTGAAAATAGATGCCATCAACGAACTGCGCAGGGAGGGCATACCGCTGATGGAGGCGATTCACGAAGCCGGCCGCCGCCGCCTGCGCCCCATCATCATGACTTCGCTGACGACCGTCTTTGCCATGGTGCCGCTGCTGTTCTCCTCCGACATGGGCAGCGAACTGCAAAAGCCGCTTTCCGTCGCGATGATTGCCGCCATGACCGTCGGCACCCCTGTCAGCCTCTTTATCATTCCGCCGGTCTACTGGCTTATGTACAGGAAAAAAGAACGAAATTCGACTGAACGGGATATTCCGGTCAGTGGTTAATGATTAGTGATGATTCAATGATTCGGTTATTCAATGAAAAAAGAACGGTTTATACCGGCTGCCATTTTGCTTGCAGCCGTTCAGATGCATGGCGGAGCACAGACTCGGGCACTGACGCTGACGCTGGAACACGCCATCGAGATTGCGGCAGACAGTTCGCTCGAAGCCTTTCGCGCCAAAAATCTCTATCTTGCGGGTTACTGGCAGTACCGCACCTATCGCGCCTCGCGCCTGCCCGGCCTGACCCTGCGCCTTACACCCGCACAGTATTACCGGGACATCACCCGCCGCTACGATTCGGCGGAAGACATCGACGTCTACCGCCGCCAGCAGTCTTTCTACGCTTCCGGCGGACTGGAGGTGACGCAGAATTTCGACCTGTTCGGCGGAACGTTTTTCCTTCAGTCCGACATGGGATACATGCGCAACTTTGGCGCCACGGCCTATACGCAGTTCACCAGCATTCCCGTCCGCATCGGATACTCGCAAAGCCTCCTGGGTTATAACCCCTTCAGGTGGGAACGGAAAATCGAGCCGCTCAAATACGAAAAGGCCAAAAAGGAACTGATCGGCAACCTGGAGAACGTCAGCGAAACGGTAACGGGCTTTTTCTTTGACCTGGCCATGGCGCAGACCGAATATGACATGGCGCGCGACAACGTGTCCTCTACCGATACGCTCTACCGCACTGGCGAACAGCGTTACCGCATCGCTTCCATCACCCGGGCCGACCTGATGACGCTCAAACTCGACGCTGTGAACGCCCGCAATACCCTGCAAAATGCGGAAATCGCCCTCAGACGCGCCATGTTCAGCCTGGCTTCCTGCCTGCATTTCGACCGTCATACGCAGATACGCCTTCTCCTGCCCGACCGGCCCGGCGAACTGGCCGTTTCCGTAGACGAAGCCTTGCGACATGCCCGCGAAAACAATCCGCAATTCCTTGCCCTGCGCCAGCAGACGCTCGAAGCCGAACAGCGGGTTGACCGGACCGGCAAGGAGGCGCGTTTCGACGCGACGATCAGCGCCAGCGTCGGATTCAATCAGGCGGCTGCCACGCTGCGCGACGCCTACCGCAACCCGCTGCAGCAGGACATGCTGTCCGTCTCGGTCTCGGTTCCGCTGGTGGACTGGGGCGTCAGGAAAGGACGGCACAACATTGCCAGAAACGAACTGAACGTGACGCAAATCTCCGCCCGGCAGACGGAAATCAGCATCGAGGAAGATGTGATCATGACCGTGGGCGACTTCAACGTGCAGCAGAACCTCATCGCCAGCGCCGAAGAAGCGCTCGCGCTTGCACGCACGGCCCATACCGAAACTGTGCAGCGTTTCATGATCGGCAAGGCCGACATCAGCAGCCTGACACTCTCGCTGCAACGCCGGCAGGAAGCGCAGCGAAATTACGTCGCCGCACTCAGGAATTACTGGATCAGTTATTTCAAAATCCGCCGACTGACCCTCTACGACTTTGCCCTGAGACGTCCTCTCTCCACGCAGTTCGATCTTGCCGGACAAACGTTTATACTGCGACGGGACAAATCCATAATCGAATAGGGAGAAAAGCGGCGTTTTCCCATATCCAAACCGGTATAGTCAGTCAATGATTCAAACATGAGGTATTCTTCCTTTACGGCCATCGTGATTTTCCTCTGCCTGTCGCTGGCAGGCGTGGCGCTGATACCGCAACTGCCGGTCAAACTGTCGCCCTCGTACACGCTGCCCCGGCTGTCGGTGAGTTTCTCGATGCCCGGTCATTCGTCGCGGGTGGTCGAGATGCAGGTGACCTCTCGCCTGGAGGCCATGCTGGCCCGTATCGGCGGCATACGGGAAATGCACTCGAATTCGGACAATGGAGGGGGACGCATTACGCTGGAACTGGACCGACATGCGGACGTGGACGCCGCACGCTTTGAGGCGTCGGCTGTCGTGCGGCAGGCATGGCCGGAGATGCCGGCCGGACTGAGCTATCCGGTGGTGGAGATGAGTCGGCCGGACGACACCCGGGCGCGGCCCTTCCTTGTTTATACGCTCAACGCGGCTGCCACGCCCATTTTCATCCAGCGCTATGCCGAAGACCATATCAAACCGCGGCTGGCGCATATCGACGGCCTCTACCGCCTCGACGTCACCGGCGCCACGCCGCTGGAATGGCATCTCGAATACGACAGCCGGCAGCTGGCCACGCTGGAGATTACGGTGGACGACATCCGCGAGGCCATCGCGCGTCACCATTCCCGCGAGTTTCTCGGCATCGTCCGTACGGAAGATGACCGCCGGATACGCCTGGTGCTCGCTCCCGAAACCGGCGGCGACAGGGGCTTCGATCCCTCGCGGATTACCCTCGCCACCCCCGGAGGACATCCGGTCTGCCTGAATCAGCTGCTCACCGTCAGCCGGCAGGAGGAAGCGCCGCACAGCTACTACCGCATCAACGGCCTCAATTCCATCTATCTTTCCTTCCTTGCGGACGAATCGGCCAACCAGTTGCAGCTGGCCGCGAAGGTGAAGGCGGAAATGGACGCCCTTCGCCTCCGGCTGCCCGCCGGGTATGAGATGCATACAAGCTATGACGCGACGGAATATATCCGGGCGGAACTGGACAAAATCTATTTCCGTACGGCGCTGACGCTGCTGGTGCTGCTGCTCTTTGTCCTGCTGCTGACGCGGAACCCGCGCTACCTGTTCCTGATTGCCGTCAGCCTGACCGTCAATCTCTGTGTCGCCGTGATTTTCTATTACTTGTCGGGGCTGGAGATGCAGCTCTACTCGCTGGCCGGAATCACCGTCTCGCTCAGTCTGATCATCGACAACACCATCGTCATGGCCGGACACATCCGCCTGCATCACAACCGCAACGCCTTCCTGCCTGTCCTGGCGGCCACGCTGACGACCGTCGGCGCGCTGGCCGTCATCTTCTTCCTGGACGGGCAGATCCGTCTCAGCCTGCAGGACTTTGCGGCGGTGGTGATCATCAACCTGGCTGTTTCGCTGCTGACCGCCCTGTTTCTGGTGCCGGCGCTGGTGGAGAAGATGCGCGTCTTCCGCCGGTCAACCGGGACTTCGCCGCACCGCTTCCCGAAACGGCGGGTCGCCCTGCGGCGCTTTGTACGGCGGCTGCCGGTATGGATTTCACGCTTCTATGCACGGCAAATCGAGCTGATGTGCCGGTGGCGCACAACGGCATGTATCCTGCTCGTCCTGGCCTTCGGGCTGCCGGTGTTCCTGGCGCCCGACAAAATAGAGATGAAAAGCGGCAGAACGTATTCGCCTGCGGATTCGCTGCTGATAAGGACGTATAATGACTGGATGGCCGGCGAGACGTACAGGGAGAAACTCAAGCCGGCTGTTGAAAAAGCGCTGGGCGGCACGCTGCGGCTGTTTGTGCAGAAGGTGTATGAAGGCAGCTATTTTACCGACCGCGAGGAGACGGTGCTGACGGTCACGGCCAGCCTGCCGAACGGTTCCACGCTGAATCAGATGAATCATCTCATCGGCCGCATGGAGGCTTACCTGAGCACGTATCCGGAAATCCGGCAGTTTCAGACAAGCATCTACAACGCCCGGCAAGCGCGCATCGACCTCTTTTTTACCCGGCAGAGCGAACATACGGGTTTCCCCTACACGCTCAAAAGCCGCGTCATCAGCAAAGCGCTGGAACTGGGCGGCGGCAGCTGGGGCGTATGGGGCCTGCAGGATCAGGGCTTCAGCAACGACGTGCGCGAGCACGCCGGCAGTTACCGGATCGAGATGTTCGGATACAACTATGACGAACTGTATGAACAGGCACAGCAGTTGCGCGATGCGCTCCTCGTCTACCCGCGCATCAGGGAGGTGCTGATCGGTTCGGAATTTTCGTGGTGGAAGGACGATTACCGGGAATTTTATTTCCAGCTCGACCGGGAGCGCATGGCGCAGGCGGGCGTGCGTCCCGTCGAACTGTTTGCCGCAATCTCGCCCGTCTTCGGGAGAAATATTCCGGCAGGATATCTGGCGGCAGGCAGCGGAACGGAGCAGCTGAAACTGGCGTCGCGGCAGTCGAAGGAGTATGATCTGTGGAACATGCGGCACGTCCCGCAGGCCGTCCGCACAACGTCCTTCAAACTCGACGGACTGGCCACGGTCGAAATGGGACAGACGCCGCAGCAGGTAGCCAAAATCAACCAGCAATACCGCCTGTGCCTGCAATACGAATACATCGGCGCCTCCCGCCAGGGCATGAAAATCCGGGAGCGCGTCCTGACGGAGTTTAATGCCGGACTGCCGACGGGATACAGCGCGAAGGCAGAAAACAACCTGTGGCGCTGGGGTGAGAACGAACGCAAACCGTATGCGCTGCTGCTGCTGATTGTCGTAATCATCTTTTTCACGACGGGCATCCTCTTCAATTCGCTGAAACAGCCGCTGGCGGTGATCGGCGTGATACCGGTTTCATACATCGGCGTGTTCCTGACGTTCTACCTGTTCAGGCTGAACTTCGACCAGGGCGGTTTTGCCTCCTTCGTCCTGCTGTGCGGCATCACGGTGAACGCCGGCATCTACATCCTGGACGAATACAACCGCATCCGCCGCCGCAAACCGCTGATGCCGCCGCTCCGTGCCTATCTGAAGGCCTGGAACGCGAAGGTGACGCCGATCTTCCTGACGGTCATCTCCACCGTACTGGGTTTCATCCCCTTCCTGTCGGGCGAGACCAGGGAAGCCTTCTGGTTTCCGCTGGCCGCCGGCGCCATCGGCGGACTGATGATGTCCATCGCCGGCATCTATCTGTATCTGCCCGTGTTCACGCTGCGACGCAAACGGAAATGAACTTTTTTGTTTCAAACGGTCGCACTCCCGTTTTTATGCCGGGCGCCTTTCTGCCGTTTCGCCTGATGCTTCACTCCCGGCGCTTCATGCTGCGGACAGGCGGAAGCGGGTTTATTTTTGTTTTTATGCTTCATACTTGCGGCAGAATCGTGTTTCCGCGTGTTTTTATGGTTCTGCCGCTGGTACGAAGCATGAAAATGGTCGTTTTTATGCTTCTGCCGCTGGTACGAAACATGAAATCGTCTTTTTTTATGGTTCTGCCGCAGGTACGAAGCATGAAAATGGTCGTTTTTATACTTCTGCCGCTGGTACGAAGCATGAAATCGTCTTTTTTTACGGTTCTGTCTATGGACGGGAGCATGAATCCGTCCGTTTTCACGGAGCTGCCGGTCGGCAGAACCATTTTTCCGTTTTCCTCCCCGATTTGGCCCGAATCATATTCCGAAAAATTTCCGTTCACTCAGGGCAGTCCGGCTCCCCGGAAGGGCGATATGCCGTCTCCGGCGAAAAAGCAGGCGGTGTCTTTATTCGGATGATTGACCGTATAGCCATACATTCATCTCGCCTGTTTGGAAGAAACCCGCAACAGGCCGAAAAACACGGGGGCGCCAATCAGCGAGGTGAGAATGCCGAGAGGTATCTCCTGCGAAGACAGCGAACGCGACAGGTCGTCGACCAGTAACAGAAACGGCGCTCCGATCAGGAACGAGGCCGGCAGGAGCAACCGGTTGTCCGGGCCGACAAGGAAGCGTGCAAGGTGAGGAATAATCAGTCCGACCCATCCGATCAGCCCGGTCACGGAAACGACGGAAGCCGTCAGCAGCGATGCACAGCCAATGACCGTCATCTGCAGGTGTCGCGTATTCACTCCCAGCGTGCGGGCTTCTTCCTCACCGCAGGCAAGGACGTTCAGCTTCCACGACGAGAGCAGCAGGGGAATCAGCGCAAGAAGAACAGCCGGCGCAACGGCTTTCAACTCGCGCATCGAAACCTCCGAGAGGCTTCCCATCAGCCAGAATGTAATATCGGGCAGTTTCGACTCGCTGTCGGCCAGGTATTTCACCAGCGAAATGAGCGCGCCGAACAGAGAGCCTGTAATCAGGCCGGAAAGTACGAGCCGCAGCATCCGGTCGTGACCGGACACCATCCTGCAGGCGAACAGGGCGAGGCAAACGGCCAGCAGACCGCAGGAAAAGGCCATCACCTGAATGCCCGTCATGTTCATGGAAAAAAGAATGGCCAGTGCAGCCCCGAATCCGGCGCCCGAACTGACTCCCAGCATGTCGGGACTGACCATCGGGTTACGAAACAGTCCCTGATATGCCGCGCCGGAGACGGACAACGCGCCGCCGGCCAGCATCGCCCCCAGGATGCGCGGCATACGAACCTGAAAGAGCACAATCGGAAGATTTCCGTCGGCACATTCGCCGGTACATAAATAGTGTAACAGGTCTGTCACGGAAATGGCATAGCGCCCCACCGTGAAGGAATAAAGGCAGATGACCGTCAATAGCAGCAGCAGGACAACTCCTCCGCCCCATCCCCCGAGCAGGGCGCCTCCCGCCGGCCGCATCCGGCCTTTCATGCGGTTATACGCAGAAATCCAGTTCATCCTCCAGTCCGTTAAGATATTCATTATGTTTTGCCTGCATGAGATCGAAACATTCAATCAGTTTCAGTCCAAAGGCCGTAATCACGGCGCCACCCCCGCCGGCGCCGCCCCGTTGCCGGATGACCACCGGCAGCGACGCCGTCGAATTGATATCCCGGACAACCGTCCAGGCCTGTTGATACGAGATCCGCAATGTTTTCGCCGCCGCCAGCATGGAACCGCTCGCGTGAATATGTTTCAGCAGCCGGACGCGCTTCGGATTGAGAAAACAGAACCCGTGCTTCCTGATCTCCAGTTCGGCCGCGATTTTAAATGGCTGATACATGCTTTGCCTTTTTTAGGTGGTTGCTGCATAAAACGTGCCATTTCTTTATTTGATTGAAAAATAAAGGCCTGAAACCGTTTCCGTCCGGCAGGAAACTACTTGAATGTAGGATTCGGAGGGGTTTTCTACCAACAGGTGGTATGACGCAACGCGCCCGATACCGAACCAATCGTTTTGGACGGCGCAGGAGACTGCCAAGTCCGAAACCGACTCCGGCAATCCGTGCGAAGGATACGTGAAGAAGAAGGAACTGATTTTGGCGGTCATGCGGGAAAGGTCTATCTTTGTGGGACATTAATTACAGCAGACACTTATGGCACGCTATTTAGACCCCAAAAACGATTTACCCTTCAAGCGGATATTCGGCGAACATCCCGATCTGCTGAAGAGTTTTCTCAATGCACTGATGCCGCTGGAGGCAGATCAGCAGATAGAGAGTCTGGAATACCTCCCGGCGGAACAGGTTCCGGAGAATCCGGCAAGGAAAAACTCCATTGTGGACGTCCGCTGCAAGGACAACTTCGGGCGTCAGTTCATCGTGGAGATGCAGATGCTGTGGAACAGCGCCTTTTCCGCCCGGATGCTCTTCAATGCCTCCAGGGCCTACGTGCGGCAGCTGGACGAAAACGAGTTTTACTCTCTGCTGCAGCCGGTCTACGGTCTGGCCATCCTCAACGACGTTTTCGACCGCAAGACGCCGGAGTTTTATCACCACTACCGCATCGTCAACTGCAAAAACACGGAGGAAATCATCAGGGGACTGGAATTTGTACTGGTAGAACTGCCCAAGTTTGTTCCCGGGAAGTGGGCAGACCGCCGGATGGCGGTACTGTGGCTTCGTTTTCTGAAGGAAACGGAGAGGAGCCGGAGTGAAGTGTCCGAGGATTTGAAGGCGAATGACGACATCCGCCGCGCGCTGGCGATATGCGAAGAGGGCGCGTTCACGGATGCCGAACTGGAAGCTTACGACAAATACCTGGACATCATACGCACCGAAAAATCCCTTCTGGCCGAAAGCCGGGCCGAGGGTGAAGCCAAAGGCCTGCTCAAAGGGCTGCTCAAAGGCCGAGCGGAAGGCCTGGCGGAGGGCGAAGCCAAAGGCCGGACAGAAAGTTTAACCGCCGTTGTCCGCAACAGCAGGCGCAGCGGCCTGTCGGTGGAGCAGATACGGGCGATTACCGGTCTGGACGGGGAGCGCATTGTGGAAATCCTCCGTTCCGGCGGTGAAGGATGAACCGGGCAGGGAATATCCTCCGGCCTTTCATGGCGTGCATGTCTGTTTTTTCTTTCTCTTCCTGACACGGAAAATAAACGGTTCTCCCGGCACGGGCGGGAGCTAAGATGCAACGTCGGATGCCTGTCCGTGACGCCTCAAAAAAAAAAAAAGAAATCCCCGTCGAAACAGAAGCACGGCACACGTTGAACAAATAATCAGCCCGTGTAAAATATCGAATTTATATCTACCTTTGTGCACTGATGAGTTATAAAAAATATTACATTTTATGGGGATGCTTCCTGATGTGCCGACTGGCAGGCGCTCAGCAAGTGCATGTCTGGGGGAGAGTGACCGACCGTTCGACAGGGGAGCCTCTTGTTGAGGCGGTTGTATTTGCGAAAGGCTCAACTCAAATCCATGCGGCGACGGATGAGGGCGGCATGTATGAGTTTTCCCTGAAGCAGGGAAGCTATACGCTGGTTTCTTCCTACCTCGGATTTGACCAAAAGGAAATTACCTTCCGGGCCGACCGCGACACGATCGTCGATTTTGAACTGGAGATGAACACGACATTGAAGGAAGTGGAAATCCTGGCCCGTGCGAGAGACCGGAACATCACCGACGTGCAGATGGGGCGGGAAGAACTGAGCGCAACGGAAATCAGGCGGATGCCGGCGCTGATGGGAGAGGTGGACGTGCTCAAGGCCATTCGGCTGCTGCCCGGCGTGCAGACTGCTTCGGAAGGCGGATCGGGATTCAGCGTACGGGGCGGATCGCCCGACCAGAACCTGATCCTGATCGACAACACCACCGTCTATAACGCTTCGCATCTGCTGGGTTTCTTTTCGGTTTTCAACAGCGACGTGCTGGGCGGCGTCTCGCTCTACAAGGGCGATCTGCCCCTCAAACACGGCGGACGGCTTGCGTCCCTGCTCGACGTACAGACTCGCAACGAACGGCCCGAACGCCTGCAGGGCACAGGGGGCGTCGGGCTGATTGCAAGCCGTTTGATGGTGGAGGCGCCTCTGGGAGAAAAAACCTCGTGGATGATCGGCGGGCGGCGCAGCTACGCCGACCTGTTTCTCAAACTCTCGAACAGAGAAGCCCTGCGCAAGTCGTCCGTGTATTTTTACGACCTGAACGCCAAAGTCACCCACCGACTGACCGACAGCGACCGGCTGGAACTGAACGGCTATTACGGCATCGACCATTTCGGGGCCACCATGGGCGAGTTTCGCTACGGCAACGGCGCCGCCTCGCTAAGCTGGGGGCATGTCTTCTCCGAAACGCTCTACGCCGCGGCCAGCCTGCACCTGGCCAGCTACGACTACGGCCTGGAATCCAAACTCGACAACGCAAAGGCACGCTGGGACTCCGGCATCAGAGACTGGAGCCTGCGCTCCGACTTCACTCAGCCCATCGGCGACCGCTGGAACCTGAACTACGGCGCTTCGGTCTCCCTCTACCGCTTCCAGCCGGGCGTCATCACGATGGAAGACTACGGAGATTTGCAGAAAGAGGCCAGTACCGCAATGGAATACAGCCTGTACCTCTCGAACGAACAGAAACTTTCGGAACGCCTCACCCTCAAATACGGCCTGCGCGGATCGCTCTTCCAAAACGTCGGAAAAGCCACTGTGCCGCGATATGACGAAAACCGCGAAATCGTCGACACGGCGGTATATGCCGCCGGACAGGTCTATCACACCAGTCCGGCCGTGGAACCGCGCGCGGGGCTGGTGTGGAAGCTGACGGAACACTCGTCGATAAAGATGAATTACGCACACAACGTGCAGTTCATCCAACTGGCCAACAACTCCGCCTCCGGATCGCCGCTGGACATCTGGTTTTCGGCCGGACCGAACATTCGACCGCAGCACGTCGATCTCTATTCGGCCGGTTATTTCCGCAACCTGCAGAACCATACCTGGGAAACCTCCGTCGAAATCTATTACAAGAACCTCACCCATGTGATTGATTTTGCCGAACATGCCACGCTGCTGATGAATCCCGACCTGGAAGGTGAAGTGCGCACCGGTACCGGCCGCGCCTGCGGAGTGGAATGGATGCTGCGCAGGAATACGGGCAGGCTGACCGGTTTTCTCAATTATACCCTCTCGCGTTCCGTTCGCACCATCCCCGAAATCAACGGAGGAAAAACCTACCCGGCGCCCTACGACAGACCCCATGCCCTGAACCTGGCAGTCAACTGCGAACTCTCGAAACAGTGGAACATTGCCGCCACCTGGGTATATGCCACGGGCAATCCGACAACCTATCCCTCGGGACGTTTCGAAATCAACGGCGAATACTTCCCGATCTATTCCGGGCGCAACGAATACCGCCTTCCCGACTACCACCGGCTGGATTTGTCGCTCAGTTTCATTCCGCGTCCCCGTTCCGCCCGCCGCCGCCGACAGAGCGAGTGGAATCTTTCCATCTACAATGCCTACGGCAAGAAAAACCCCTGGATGATCACCTACGACCAAAACGCCGACTCGGGTCTGCCTTACGCCGAGATGCTGTACCTGTTCGGAATCGTACCATCCATCACCTATAATTTCAGGTTTTGACCCCGAGTACACAAAACCGACGAAACAGAACGAATAAAAAAATCGGAGGAAAAGCAAAATGGACAACAGCAAGTCAGATAACCGCAGGCCCAAAGACGGCCGTTCAGTAAAAATCCCTTCGGGGCAGCATGACACAAACCGCATACGCCGCTTGACGGCGTCGGGCCTGCATACCCCCGTCCCCTCCCCGTTCCCCCTGTCCCTTGTGTCCCTTCTCATCCATTACCTCCCTCTTCCGATCCTTTTCACATGCTTAATCTCGTGCACGGAGCCGATTGAATTGAACACAAACGATTCGGCGCCGGTAATTGTCATATACGGCTCTCTGACAGAGCACGAGATACGGCAAACGATTCGGATATCCTCCTCCTCCCCCTATTTTGCAGGGAAGAGCAACCGGCCCGTTTCGGGTGCGATTGCGGAGATACGGACATCGGACGGTCAAACCTTTGAACTGGAGGAGTTGCCCAAGGATCCGGGAACCTATCAGACTGTCCGGCCGATGGCCGCCGTGCCGGGCGTGACCTTCCGGCTGAGCGTGGAAGTAGATTTCGACGGAGACGGACGGACGGAAACCCACGAAGCCACAACCACCATGCCGCCCCCCTTCCGCCTGGATTCCCTCACCGTCGAGCCGGTTAACCTCATGGGATACAAGCATTATGCCATCAGCCTCTACGCCCCGGAAACCCCTTCCGAAGACTTTTACATGATACGCTACATCCTCAACGACACCCTGATGGAATATCAGCTGTCCAACTTCACCGTCTTTTCCGACAGAGCCATCAACGAGCGATACCTCAACGGGATGCCCCTGATGTATTTCGACGACGTATCCAACAGAAACGACCCGGTTGGCGAAGACAGCGGAGCAATCTTTGTACGCCCGGGCGATAAAATCACGGTATGCATCAGCCGCATAGAAAAAGGCTTTTATGAATTCATCCGGCAGTGCCAGGCAGAAAAGCGGGGCGAAAATCCCTTCTTCGGCGGACCGGCCTCCAACATCACAACCAACATCACGAACGGCGGCGTCGGCTATTTCTCGGCCTACGCCACCACACCGGCAGACATTTACGTGCCGTAGCAAACGCTCACCGGCCGGAAAAACGACAAAACAGTCTCTCCGTATGGAAACCGTGAAAACGTATCCGGTTTTCCTTCTACCGTCCTGCACGCGATCTTCAGGGTTGAAAAACGCGAAAAAAACAGGTCTGCGGTAAAAAAAATCACACATGTACCACAAACGGTTTCCCGTGAGATAAAAAATTCGCACGCGCGAAAAAAAAAATCTTCCCGTGAAGACAAAAAAATCACAGATGAAAAAAGAAAAAAAATCGCGTTCGCGAAAAAATTTACAGACGTAAAAATTTTTTTTCATGTGAAAATGAAACGCTCACATCCGTATGCAAAATCTCTACAGATGTGATTTTTTTTCCACAAGCATGTTTTCGGGCCTCCTGCAACGACCTTTCCTGTATTCAAAATCAACAACCGGCTAATGATCAGAACGATGATGCTTTGAATGCAAATGCCGGTTCTGCCTGCCGGTGTACGTTTCCGTCTTTCAAACGTGATTTTTGCCCCTCTGACTTCCGGCGCAGTCATTCGGGAGCATCCCGAAAGTCTTCGGAGATAACTAAGAGAAAGGGTCGCACACTGTACGCCGGAGGCGTATAGCGTGCGACCCTTTCTCTTAACTCAATCCATATCACCCATTTTTGCTTCACTTGACGATATTGGGCTTTAGCCAACGTCCGATGCAGTTATGCAAATTTTATCTTTCAGGCAGCGAAGGAATGAACTTTGAAAGCGCGCATTTGAAATGCACTCATCGCAAGGCGCTTATTCTTCGATTGCCGCCTGTGCGGCTGCGATCCGGGCGATCGGCACGCGGAAAGGCGAACAGCTGACGTAGTTTAAACCTACCTGGTGACAGAACTTGACCGACGAAGGCTCGCCGCCATGTTCGCCGCAAATGCCACACTTCAGATCCGGACGGATGGTGCGTCCCTTTTCGGCAGCCATCCGCACCAACTGTCCTACCCCTTTCCGGTCGAGCACCTGGAAGGGGTCGAATTTTAATATTTTCTTTTCCAGATAGACGGGCAGGAAAGAGGCAATATCGTCGCGCGAATAGCCGAAGGTCATTTGCGTCAAATCGTTTGTTCCGAAAGAGAAGAACTCGGCGGCCGATGCAATCCGGTCGGCCGTCAGTGCCGCGCGCGGGATTTCAATCATCGTACCCACCTTGTAGTCGATCGTGTCGCCGGCCTCGTTAAACAGCTGGGCTGCCGTTGCACGGATAATCTTTTCCTGGACCAGGAACTCGTGCAGGATACCGGTCAGCGGCACCATGATTTCGGGATACGTTGTTACGTTTTCCTTCTTCAGCGCGAGCGCGGCGCCGAGGATTGCCCGGGTCTGCATCTCCGTGATTTCAGGATAGGTATTGCCCAGACGGCATCCGCGGTGTCCGAGCATGGGGTTGTTTTCGTGCAGGGCTTCCACGCGCCGTGCGACAACCTCCACCGCTACTCCCATGGCATCGGCCAGTTCCTGTTGTCCCCTGGCATCATGCGGTACGAACTCGTGCAGCGGCGGGTCAAGCAGGCGGACCGTCACCGGATAGCCGGCCATGGCGCGGAAGATGCCTTCGAAATCGGCCTGCTGATAGGGCAGCAGTTTGCTCAATGCTTTCTTGCGCGCTTCTGTGTCTTCGGCCAGAATCATTTCGCGCATGGCCTTGATCTTTTCGCCTTCAAAGAACATGTGTTCGGTACGGCAAAGCCCAATTCCCACTGCGCCGAAGCGGCGTGCCTGCAAGGCGTCCTGCGGTGTGTCGGCATTGGTTCGGACAGACATTTTCGTGTACTTGTCGGCCAGCTGCATCAGTTCGTTGAAGTCGCCGGTCAGTTCCGGATCCTGCGTGGGGATTTTTCCCTCAAACACTTCGCCGGTTGTTCCGTTTAGAGAGATGTAATCGCCTTCGTTCAGTACTTTTCCGTTTACTTCTATTTTTTTCTGTTTGTAGTCGATGTTCAGTACGCCGGCGCCCGATACGCAGCACTTGCCCATTCCGCGGGCGACTACCGCCGCGTGTGAGGTCATTCCGCCGCGCGCCGTCAGGATGCCTTCGGCGGCAGCCATGCCGGCCAGGTCTTCCGGCGAGGTCTCGATGCGCACCAGCACGACGTTTTTACCGGCCTTATGCCATGCAGCGGCTTCGTCGGCGAAAAAGACAATCTGACCGGTTGCGGCGCCCGGCGATGCCGGCAGGCCTTTTACCAGTACAGTTGCTTTTTTCAGTTCTTTTTTGTCGAAGACGGGGTGCAGCAGTTCGTCCAGTTTGTTGGGTTCAATTCGTTTGAGCACGGTCTTTTCGTCGATCATGCCCTGGCGAAACAGGTCCATGGCGATTTTCACCATGGCGGCGCCTGTCCGTTTGCCGTTGCGCGTCTGGAGGAACCACAGCTTGCCTTCCTGCACGGTAAATTCCATGTCCTGCATGTCGCGGTAATGGTTTTCGAGCTTGGTCTGAATGGCGTCAAGTTCCTTGAAAATCTCCGGCATGGCTTCTTCCATCGAGGGATATTTGGCGATTCGCTCCTCTTCGCTGATGCCTGCCCGTTCGGCCCATATTTGCGAACCGGCCCTGGTGATCTGCTGAGGGGTACGGATACCGGCGACCACGTCTTCGCCCTGCGCGTTGATCAGGTATTCGCCGTTGAAAACGTCTTCTCCGTTGCCCGCATCGCGCGAGAAACAGACGCCCGTGGCCGAGGTACCACCCATGTTGCCGAAGACCATTGCCTGTACCGTCACGGCCGTGCCCCATTCGTCCGGGATGCTTTCCATCTTGCGGTAGAGGATGGCTCGCTCGTTCATCCACGAATCAAAAACGGCGCAGACGGCGCCCCAGAGCTGTTCATAGACGGATACAGGAAAGTCCTTCCCGGTGCGTCCCTTGACGGCGGCCTTGAATTTCTTCACGAGTTCCTTCAAGTCGTCGACGTCCAGTTCATTGTCTAACTTGATGCCCCGGTCCGCCTTTACTTCCTCGATGATTTCCTCGAAGGGGTCGATGTCGTTCTTGTTCACCGGTTTCATGCCCAGTACGACGTCGCCGTACATTTGTACAAACCGGCGGTACGAATCCCATGCAAAACGTGTATTTCCCGTCTTGCGTGCCAGCCCTTCCACGACGTCATCGTTCAGTCCGAGGTTCAGGATGGTGTCCATCATCCCCGGCATCGAGGCGCGCGCACCGCTGCGGACGGAGACCAGCAAGGGATTGGCCACGTCGCCGAATTTGCTGTTCATCAGCGTCTCGACGTGCGTTACCGCATTCCTTACTTCGTCCTGTAACCGTGCGACTACATTATCCTTTCCGATTTGATTGTATTCGGTACAAACGTCCGTTGTGATCGTAAATCCCGGAGGTACAGGCACACCGATCAAATTCATCTCCGCCAGATTGGCGCCTTTTCCTCCCAGCAGATTCTTCATGTCTGCTTTGCCTTCCGCTTTTCCGTTTCCGAAAGTATAAACCCTTTTGATTTCCATTTAATTTATGTTTTGGTAATTTTGCTATCTCGAAGTTGCAAATATAGCGACTTTTTCTTGAATAGAAAAGGCTCGTCCGCGTTTTTAAAAATATTTTACAACTCTCCGAAAACGACCATTCTTTCATTCAAGGAAAACGCATACGCGGGCAGGGCCATTCCTGCAAATTCCGCTACGGACGGCGCAACCCCCGTATGGCGCTGCATTGTAATCACCCCTGTTACACTGCATCCGGCGCCATTCGAAGGGTTTCACCAGCCGATCACCGGAAAGTCCCGGTTTTCACGGTTTGGTTACCGCCAGATCGGGATAGCTGATGCGTGTGTGATACATTGTTTTCAGTTTCTCTACAAACGAGTTCTTGATCATCTCAATTTCGCGGAAAGTCAGCGGCGCATTTTTCAGCAGGCCGTCGGCCAGCTGGCCGTCCACGAGTTTGTCGACCTGTGCCCGGAGTTTTTCTTCCGTGTATTCGTTCAGGCTGCGCGAGGCCGCTTCCACCGAGTCGGCCATCATCAGGATAGCCGTCTCCTTCGAAAAAGGATTCGGGCCGGGATAGGTAAACAGTTTTTCGTCTACCGGCACATCCGGAAAGGCATTCCGGAAGGAGTTGTAGAAATATTTTGTTTTTCCCGTACCGTGGTGTGTCCGGATAAAGTCAATGACTGCCTTGGGCAGCGACGCCTTTTCGGCGATTTTGACGCCTTCCGTTACATGATGGATGATCAACTGGGCGCTTTTTTCAAAAGGCATGTCCCGATGCGGATTGATGCCGCCTTTCTGGTTTTCGGTGAAAAGGGCTGGATGAGTCATCTTCCCGATGTCGTGATACAGGGCGCCGGTACGGATCAGTTGCGTATCGGCGCCGATTTCCGAACCGGCAGCGGAGGCCAGGATCGAGACCTGAAGGGAATGTTGAAACGTGCCCGGACAGGTCTCCGAAAGTTTTTTGAGTATGGGCGTATTGATGTTCGACAGTTCGATCAGCGTAATGGGCGAAGTGTATCCGAACAGCTTTTCGACAATGTAAATCAGGGTATAGGAGAAGAGCAGCAGAATCAGATTGATGCCAAAGTAGAGAAACATGATCCAGCGGATTTTGCCCAGGTCGCCCTCCTGATAGAGCGACAGACTGAGATATACCAGGGCATAGGTCACAAAGATGAATATCGAACACCGCACCAGTTGTGAACGCTGCGTCAATTCCTTCAGACTGAAAATAACCACCACTCCGGCCAGTATCTGCAGGAGCAGGAACTCGTGCGGGAAGGGCGCCAGCAGCGAACAGAGCAGGACCGTAATCAGATGCGTAAACAGGGCGGTGTGCGAGTTGAAAAACGTCCGTACCACAATGGGTACAATCGCAAAGGGCAGGATATACAGGTTGAACAGGTCATGCTTGGCGAAGATTTCGGACAGGAGGCAGCACGCAATCATGCACAGCAGCGTGAAAAGCAGGTTGCGCCGACGGAAGAATATTTCCGGACAGAAAGTAGCCATATACAGTCCGCAGCATAAAAGAATGCCGAAGACCAGGACGAGTTGCCCGATCCAGATCAGCCGGCGATTACCGGCGGATTTGGATTCGTGAACGGTCTTGAGCGAACGGAGCATGTTGTAGATTTTGTGATCGATCACTTCCCCACGGTCCACGATCCGTTCGCCGGCCTGCACCATCCCGTTCGAAAGGGAGACATGCTTCAACTGCTCATTCAGCATTTTCTCGAACATGTCCCTGTCTTCGGTCAGGTTTTCGGTCAGGTAGTCGGCCACGTGAAAGGAAGCCAGGACGTCTGCGTCCAGCGATACGGGCAAGTCGCTCACGATCCGTTCGCAGGCCGATTCGACCGTATGGAAATCGGCCGTATTCCACAGTTCGGCCACATTGTTTTTCACGACATATACCTGCCTGAAATTTTCCCTTTTCAGGTTCTCAAGCTGCTGCACCGGCAGGATGCCCTTGTCATACAACCGGTTCAACTGGTTTTCGATGTATCTCAGGTAGGGTGTTTCCTTTGTCTGCCTGTTGAGCAAACCCGCATAGCCGGCGCGCAGTTTTTCGATCTGCTCCGTCTTTTCGTCCGGATTCATGCGGTAATACGGGCCGAAGCGGTGCCGGATACTGTCTTTTTCCGCCCTGACTTCGTCGTCGGTTTTATAAATGGGAAAATCGCCGGGCGCCGTGAGCAGATCATATTTCCAGGGTTTTCCTTCATAAAACTGATAGCGGAATTTCACTTCGCGCGGAAAAAAATAAGCGATCACCAGTGCCGCTATAGTGAAATAGACAATGGCCTGAATGGTTGATTTTTTTGATTTCATATAAAACAGATATATACCGGTTGCATAATTAAAACTACATTCTCCTCCTTTTTGTTTTCGGGGCGAAATGTACGCAAAAAAAAGCACAGAAGAGGAAAAAAACGTACTTTTGCGCCGGATTCCGGCAAATTTTTGAATCGTTGGTATGTTGATTTTTTATATTTTAAGACTCAGTATATGGTGAGAGTGCGTTTTGCTCCCAGCCCGACTGGCCCGCTGCATATCGGCGGCGTCCGCACGGCGCTGTACAATTACCTGTTTGCCAAACAGCATGGAGGCGCGATGATTCTGCGGATAGAGGACACCGATTCGCAGCGTTTCGTGCCCGGCGCCGAAGCTTATATCATTGCCGCCTTCCGGTGGCTGGGGATTCCCTTTGACGAGGGCGTCGGCTACGGCGGCGCGTATGGCCCCTACCGCCAGAGCGAACGGAAAGAGATTTACAGGCAATACGTCGACCGGCTGCTGGATGCCGGCCGGGCCTACCTCGCGTTCGACACGCCAGCGGAACTGGAAGCCAAACGCAAAGAAATACCCAATTTCCAGTACGACGCCTCCACGCGCGGACAGATGCGCAATTCGCTGACCCTGCCGGCCGGCGAGGTGAACGCGTTGAAGGACGCCGGACATCCCTTTGTGGTGCGCGTCAGGGTCGACCCCGGCGAAGATATCCGCATCAACGACCTGATTCGTGGCGAAGTAGTCTTTCATTCCTCCATTCTTGACGACAAGGTGCTGTTCAAGTCGACCGACGGATTGCCGACCTACCATTTGGCCAACATCGTGGACGACCGGCTGATGAAG
Organism: Tannerella sp.; assembly: GCA_031276675.1. Classification (GTDB taxonomy): domain Bacteria; phylum Bacteroidota; class Bacteroidia; order Bacteroidales; family Tannerellaceae; genus Tannerella. Next base: position 5,703 of record JAISMO010000141.1, on the reverse strand, counting down.
ATCACGCACGTCATCCGCGGCGAGGAATGGCTGTCGAGCGCGCCGCTGCACGTGTTGCTGTATCGCTATCTGGGATGGGCGGATACCATGCCGGCATTCGCGCACCTGCCGCTCCTGCTGAAGCCCGACGGCGGCGGCAAGCTCAGCAAGCGCGACGGCGACCGGCTGGGATTCCCCGTCTTCCCCCTGGAATGGCGCGACCCCGGAAGCGGAGAAGTGTCGTCCGGCTATCGTGAGAGCGGCTACCTGCCTGAAGCGGTTGTGAACTTTCTGGCGCTGCTGGGCTGGAACCCGGGCGACGACCGGGAGGTGATGACCCTGCAGGAACTGATTGATAGTTTCGACCTGAGCCGGTGCAGCCGAAGCGGTGCGAAGTTTGACTGTGAAAAGATCAAGTGGTTCAACCATCAGTATATTCAGAAGCGCGACAACCGCGACATTGCGACGCTGTTTATGCCGGTGCTGGCACGCCACGGGGTGACTGAGGTCGACCCGGCATACGCGGAGAAGATTGTCGGGATGATGAAGGAGCGTGTCAGTTTTGTGTCCGACCTGTGGGAGCAGACGTACTATTTCTTTGTTGCGCCGGAACGGTACGACGAAAAGACACGCGCCAAACGCTGGAAAGAAGACAGTGCGACTCAGCTGTCGGAACTGGTCGAGGTGCTGTCGGGGTGCGAACCGTTCGACGTGGAAGGGACGGAAGAAACGGTGAAAGCGTGGATTGCCCGCAAAGGATATTACCTGGGCCATATCATGAACGCCGTCCGGCTGGCGCTGGCAGGCGCCGGCATCGGGCCGCAGATTTTCCACATCACCGAAGCCCTCGGCAAGGAGGAATCCATCCGGCGCATCCAGCGGGCCATCGAGGTTTTGAAATAAGGCATGAATATCCTCTATACCTTTGCACTGCACATGTACGCCTTCTCGACGGAGGTGGCTTCCTTTTTCATGCGCAAGGCGCGCCTGACGCGCCTTGGACAGTGGTACACGAACGGCATTCTGCGTGAAAGGATAGACCGCAATGCCCGCTACGTCTGGTTTCATGCCGCTTCGCTGGGCGAGTTCGAGCAGGGGCGTCCAGTGATGGAGCTGTTGAAAGCACGCTGTCCGGAATATAAAATCCTGCTGACCTTCTTTTCGCCCTCCGGCTACGAGGTGCGCAAGAATTATGACGGCGCGGACGTCATCTGCTACCTGCCCTTCGACACGCCCTACAAGGTGAAGAAGTTCCTCAACCTGGCACGCCCGGCCATGGCCATCTTCATCAAGTACGAATTCTGGCTGAACTATCTCTCCGAACTGAAACGCCGCCGCATCCCGACCTACCTGATTTCCGCCGCTTTCCGCCCCGAACAGATCTTCTTCAAATGCTACGGCCGATGGTATCTGCAAGCGCTGTGCTGTTTCGACCGCCTGTTTGTGCAGAACCGGGATTCGGAACGTCTGCTGGCCGCGCACGGCATTACGAACGTGAGCGTCTGCGGCGATACGCGTTTCGACCGCGTGCTGGCCGTACAGCGTCAGGCGCGTTTGCTGCCGACAGTCGAACAGTTTGCCGGCGATGGACGGCCGGTAGTGGTGGCCGGCAGCACCTGGCCGCAGGACGAGGAACTGCTCCTGTCCTGTTTCAATGCCCATCCGGAGTTTAAACTCATCCTTGCCCCTCACGAGATTCACCGCGCCCACCTGATGGACATCGAATCCAGACTCAGCCGCCCTTCCATCCGCCTTTCGGAAACGAACGACCAGTCCGTTGCCGACAAGGACTGCCTGATTATCGACAGTTTCGGCCTGCTCTCGTCCATCTACCGCTACGGCTGGATTGCCTATATCGGCGGAGGCTTCGGGAAAGGCATCCACAATACACTGGAGGCGGCCGTGTACGGCATTCCGGTGCTGTTCGGTCCCAATTATCGGAAATTCCGTGAAGCCAAAGAACTGATCGCTGCCGGAGGAGGTTTCTGCGTGACGGACAATACCGCGCTGGCGGCCCGGATCAGCGAATGGCATCTCCATCCGGAATCCTGCCGGAACGCAGGCCGGATGGCCGGCGACTACGTGCAGCGAAACAGCGGCGCAGCTGAAAAAATCTTTAGCGAAATATCCTTTGCCGGAAAATAACGAATCCGCATACCCGTTTTCGGCATTTGACGGCTCCTTCTTTTCCGGAGGCGCCGGAGGTGTACAGGGCGCAGACGTCCGGATAGCCCGGACTTGCCCGACCGAAATCCGCACAGTGCATTTTTCTTCCCGCAACCTTGCCGACATGGTCGGTTTTCCTCCCGCAGCCTGCGGCGGAAAAATGACATGGTCGGTTTTCTTCCCGCAGCCTGCGGCGAGAAAAATGACATAGTCGGTTTTCCTCCCGCAACCTGCGGCGAAAAAAATGACATGGTCGGTTCCTTTCCCGTAGCCTGCGGCGGAAAAAATGCACATGGCGGATGGCTTCCCTTCCGTCCGTGGAAACCGGGACGGTGAAAAAATCCGGGCTAAAGCCTGTGCGGCAGCTTGAGCTTCCGTCCGGTTTCGCCGTTGCCGGAGGGATGAGGCTTCAACAGCCGGTAACCTCTCCGGGGCGCTTCAAAAAAAAGATTTGGATGATTTGACGGGAATTTTGTTTATTGCCGTTACATTTGCAGCATCAAGGATTTTTTGTTTCAAAATTAAAATTAAAAACCATGACGGAAAAACAGATTGCAAAGCTGAATATGCTTCAGACCGTAATCCGTGTACTGGACGAGCATGAAGTTCTCTATACGGATATTCCGGCTTTTATAAAGACCGTGAACGATTTGAAGCATATAACAAAGGAGATGGAACGACTGGGAGAAGTACAGTCAAAAACAGCGTTGCAGGAAATTATCAATGAGAAAAACGCATCGGAAACGGCGCTTGTAAACCGGGTCGTAACGATGGCAAACGTGCTGTCCGTACTGGCGGCAGACACAAACAACACAGCGATGCGGTCCAGAATAAGCGTGACAAAAAGCCTGCTGTACTGGTTGTCCGGCAACGAACAGTTGAGTATAGCCCGCCGCATTCATACCGAGGCGCTGGCACACGCCGACACTATTGCAGCATATGGCATTTCGGTCGGCGCCATTTACGAACTGGAAACGGCCGTCAGCCGCCATGAAAACCGGATGGCCGCGCCACAGTCCGTTGCGGAAACGAAAACGGCCGCAGAGAGTCTCGTGCGTCTCTTTGCCGACACGGATACGCTCCTGAACGACCGGCTGGACCGGTTGATGAGCCTGTTCGAGGCGCCTGAGCCGGACTTTTACGAGGCTTATTTCAACGCCCGGAATGTCATCAGCGCCGCCGTCCGCAGACGGCAGCAACCGGATCGGGAAAAAGAAGAAATTTGAAAATAAAACAGTAAACCAATCTTGTATGAGAAGAAGAAAAGGATGGGGATTATCCCTCTTATTAGTGGCAAGCGCAGGCCTCCTGGCGCAGACAAAATATGATCTGGTGATTGTCGGAGGCAATCCGGGAGGTATCATGGCGGCTATTGCTGCGGCCCGGATGGGAAAACATTCCGTGATTCTGGAGCGGACGGGTTATATCGGCGGACTGCCTGCCAACGGGCTGGGCGCAACGGACATCGCCACGCGCGACGCCACGACCGGACTGTTTCGCGAATTTGTGGACAGGGTACGGCAACATTATGTGGATACCTATGGCGAAGCCTCCGAACAGGTGAAACTGTGCAGCGACGGCTACCATTTCGAGCCGTCGGTCGGCGCCAGGGTTTTCGACGGGATGCTGGCCGAACACAGCGACAGGATTACCATACGGAAGATGCGCCAGTTTGATGCCGAAGACGCGAACGTCACCCTGCGCGACAACCGGATCGAAAGCATCCGCATACGGAACCGCGAGACGGGTGAAACGGAAATCTATGCAGGCGCCGTCTTCCTCGACGCCACCTACGAAGGCGATCTGGGCGCCGCGGCAGGCGTGCCTTTCCGCATCGGACGCGAAGGACGCGACGAGTTCGGCGAACCCGGCGCCGGACGTGTCTACAAATACTGGAACGGCCCGGAAGCCGACGGTTCGACCTTTCAGGCCGATAACGCCGTACAGTCCTACAACTATCGCCTCTGCCTGACCAACCGTCCCGCCAACCGCGTGCCCGTCAGCAAGCCGGCCCGCTACAGTCGCGAAGAATATGCCTCCATCGCCGACGACGTCTGGGCGGGACGTACGACCAACGTCGCCATGCTGGATATCACGGACGGGATGAGGGAAGAAAACCGCCGCCGCATCGCTTCCGGACAGCCCTCCGCGTTGCCCGGCGACCGCTGGGGAATCCACCGCATTACGAACATCGTGCACGTGCCCAATGCCAAAACCGACGCCAACAACCAGCACGATGCCTTCGTCTCGACCGACCTTCCGGAAGAAAACTGGCCCTGGCCGACCTCTTCATGGGAATGGCGCGACCGTTTCGCTCAGCGCCTGCGCACATATACCGAAGGCCTTTTATGGTTTGCACAGAACGACTCCGCCCTGCCCGCACACTTCCGCAAAGCCGCACGGGAATGGGGCTGGGCTGCGGATGAATATGTCGACAACGGCCACTTCCCCCGTCAGGTATACGTCCGCGAAGGCCGCCGTTTTGAATGTGCCTGCTTCTTTACCGCCGGCGATGCCATGCCGGTTACACCCGGCGGACGCCCGCCCGTGCATGAAAGCAGTATTACCGCCAGCCACTACGCGCTTGATTCCCACGCCGTGCGCAAACGTGAAGCCGGACGCGTCCATCTGGATGGATTTATCAGCTATCCTTCGGCCGTGTACACCGTGCCCTACGGCGTGATAACACCGTGCGAAACAGACAACCTCCTGCTCCCCGTACCCGTTTCCGGTTCGCACATCGGTTTCTCCACCCTGCGTATGGAACCCTGCTGGATGGCGCTCGGACAGGCCGCGGGCATCGCCGCGGCCCTGGCAATAGAGGAAGGGCTGAAGGTGCGTAACGTCCCGATCGACAAGTTGCAGAACAGCCTGGTCGCACAGCAGGCCACACTGATTTATTATCGGGATGTACCGTATACGGATGCGGACTTTCCGCTGGTGCAGCAGATGGGTCTCAAAGGCTACCTCCCCGGCTGGGAAGCGCGCCTGGACGAACCCGTCGACAGCGAAACGCTAAGCCACTGGCGCCGGATGGGCAAACGAACACTGTCTGCCGCCGAACCCGGCCGCACAACCCGCCGGGACGTGCTGCGGATGATTTGCGAAGAGGAAAAATGAAACCGTCGCAGCAATCAACGGCAAATCCTCCCTCCCGCCTCATTCGTTTTCGAAATAATCTTCGTCTTTATCGCCGAGCTGGATATATTCGGCGATAAGTTTCGACAGTTCGGAGTTTTGTTTTGATGCGTCCCACAGCCAGTAGAAGTCGCCCATACTCACTTCGGAGTTCATTTCGAGGATAGATTCGCAGCCGGCCTCGGTGAATATTCTGGAGATGCGATCGTCGTATATAATATCCGAGTTGATAAGCGTTTTGAGGTCGTCGATAGCGAGGAACTTTATGTCGTCGCGTTTCAGGCCGGTAAGCTGGGACAGTTTCCGGCCTTCGGGCGTACTGCTGTGCGTTATCAGGAGGAAGGTGAGGATGACGAACATGCCGTCGATGATGCGAGCCACGAAGTAGCCGATTTTAAATTCGTAGTAGTAACATTCCAC
>JAISMO010000076.1 GCA_031276675.1 Tannerella sp. | reverse complement strand
TCTACTGCCTGTCTATTTGAAATGCAGTCTTCCGTTATGGTCACCGCTATGGGTTTTGCGGGGTCATGGACATCACTGTTGTCTCCCTCAACCGATTCGATTCTTGTGCCGGACAGGGGGTGAGCGCCTCCAGATACTACATTAACACCCGCCATGCTTTTTGCATAAACCTTGTATGTTTTCCCTTTTGCAGGTAAATTCACCCAAGATTCAGTTCCGTCAGGCATAGTGATTTTCACCCACGTATCGGGTTCTGTTGCGACAATATCAATCTGACTGTAGGCATCTTGATAATTAGACGAAAAACCGGTTCCTCCTTGTGGATAACTCTGTGGCTTTCCCTGAAATGGCGTATAAAAATCCGTCCCCAAAGCCTGCCTGCCTTTCAGCGTAAAGATATCGCGCTGATTGTCTGCAGCTACCATGTAATAGGCAATGATTTTCCCCGTCGCCGTAATATGGATGCCATAGTCAGATACAGAGCCGTATAAACTTATCGGATTCTCTATCAGGGTCATCGGGCGATTGGGGGTATAAGGCGAAGCAGGGGTATATTTACTTGTCTGATCAACAGTTGGAGCCTTCCCGCAATCCAGCGTATAAGCACCTCCTTTCGAAACGGTAACAGTAGTATCTCCTCTGGTATCCGATGCGTTGCCGCTATAAAAATTAATAGATACCTCCACCGATTTCGTCGTATCCGGATTGGAAAACACAAACATAACCGGACGGTCAGCGTGCGTATGCAGCACATCCGGCGCGACAAACCAAAACTCTGTGTCCTGCGCGGCAGCCGTCAGGCTCAGCAGGCACGTACACAACATAAAAAACCATTTCTTTCTTTGCATAACTATCTTTTTAAATATGAATTACAGGTGACAAAAAAAGTCCGTTCGTCGCAGCGTTGAGACAACTGCGACGGACGGACATGCGGATTCGTGAGGAAGAACTACAACAGACGTTAATCCCCCCCCCTGATTAACGTAAATATCGTTAATCGAAAGCCGTCCTTCCGGAAGCGGGACGGTTGTGAGTATATATTTTCTGCCGATGGATGACATTATATTAATCGTATGCGATTTTGAGCGGACGGAAATCAGGTTCTTCCATTTCAGCCAGATAGGTTTCGATATGACGCTTTTTCTTTTCTTCCAGTATTTCATCCACGGCAATCAGGATTCCCGTTTCTTCCACATCGCCAAATTCTTCGTTAATGGCCGTGCCGAATACGCGCATTTTGGGCGAAAGACTGAGATAGGCATTCACCAGCGGAGGGATGTTAACGCCCAACTTGCGCACCTGCCGATTGAGTACCTTATAATTATCTTTCAGATTGTCGTAAAGGAAGAGCGTTTGCATCCGGTCCGTATTGATCTCGGCCCGGAGGGGACGAATCGGAGTCACCAATCCGTCCGGGTCAGGGAAGTGCAGATTCAAAAAATACAGAATCATGTTCCGCGCCTGCGGATCATAGGTGTTGAACATCGTCACCTTGCCATAGAAATATTTCAGCATGGGGTCGATCACGGTCAACGCGCCCAGTCCGTCCCACAGGTTATCCAGGATAAAAAGCCCCTGAGAACGGCCGCGCGTTATCTGGTAGTCGAGCGTAACGAATGCACGTCCCAGTTCCACGGTATGGGGCAGGTAGTCTTTGAGAAAAACGTCCGAGAAGTTGAACAGATGCGAAGAGGTCAGCATCGGTTTCCCGTCGCTGTCGAATTTCACGTCCGACCCGCAGAGGAAACGGTAGCCTCCCAGAATCTGCTCGTCGCGCGGACTCCAGACGATCAGTTGCCGGTAGGCGCTCTTCATCGTGTCGAACCGGTCGATGTCCACCTCCACTCCGGTGCCGCCACCGTAGTATCGGAAGACGATTTCGCGGAGGCGTCCGATTTCCAGCATGGTATACGGAGCGTCTTCCGAGGTGACGATATAGATTTCATTATCGGACTTGTTCGTCCGCCTGAGTCTTTTCTCCGGAGTTAACTCCTTCTTTAAAAAAGCCCTCTCAATGGGCTGGATAATTTCCTGCATCATAATTTACTTGTTTGAACCTGACAAATATACTTTTTCTTTCACCCATTCCGCCCACTCGTCCCACCGTTTTGTGCGGTCGAACGTCTGCCATGGAATCGGTTCGCCTATGCGGATATGAAAGGATTGATGTTTGTTTTTAAACACTTCGTCCGGCAAATATAGCATTTCGATATTCATCCGGATGCCTGCACGCTTGCGAATATTCGCCAGACGGTAAAAAAAGTCGGAATTGCGTCCTTCGAAATGGATGGGAACAATGTCGCGCCGATATGCTACGGCTTTTTGAATAAAGGATTTCTTCCATTCCGGGTCGCGAATTAGCCCTTTTTGTTTCCGGGAACAAAATCCGGCCGGAAAAGTGAGGATTTGACGGTCGGAACGGAATGCAGCATCCATCTGCAACGCAGCCTCCCTGCTTTGTGCGCCGTGTTTGTTAACCGGAATGAAAATGGATTGCAGATTAGGGATAAACAACAGCAGATCATTCACCAGATAATAGATATTTGAATCGTATCGCTCTCCCAGGAATGCGGCCAGGCAGATGCCATCCAGTCCTCCCAGGGGATGGTTGGATGCAAAGATATACGCCCGCCCGTCCGATGGCAGATGTTCCTCGCCTGCCGGTTCCAGTTTTATATCAAATTCCTTTACCAGTGCCTGCATGAATGCCACGCCTTCCAAGTACCGATAGCGTTTCATAATCCCGTTCAGTTCCTCTTCATGAACCAGCCGGCAAAGCCCCTTCACCATGAATGCCGGTATCCGTTTCGCTAAGGCCGGCGCCTTCCGGCGCAATACTGTCCTGACATCAATAAGCCGTTCTTTTTCTGCCATCATTCGATACATTGTCGGCTGCAAAGATAAACGAAAGAAAAACAACTGTGATTTTTTCACTCTCATTTTTTTTCGTACTTTTGCGCGACTGAAAAATAACGCCCTGTTTCCATGCGGAAAAGGGCTTTCAAAAACAACATTTATGAGATATGCGTTAGTGACGGGAGGCTCCCGGGGTATTGGGAGAGCCGTTTGTCTGGAGTTGGCAGCCGGAGGCTTTCCGGTCCTCATCAATTACGTTTCAAACAGGGAGGCTGCCCTGGAAACCAAACGGGTGATAGAAGAAAAAGGCGGGACGGCCGAACTGTTGCCTTTCCATGTGGCCGATGCCGCATCGGTAGACAAGGCGCTGGACGAATGGAAGGAACGGCACCCGGACGATTACATTGCCGCATTGGTAAATAATGCAGGCATCCGGCAAGACGCTCTGATGATTTTCATGCAGGACTCCCAGTGGAACGATGTGCTTGATGTCAGCCTGAACGGGTTCTTCTATGTGACGCGCAGGGTATTGAAAGGCATGTTGACGAAGCGTGACGGACGGATTGTCAATATCGTTTCACTCTCCGGGCTGAAAGGGCTGTCCGGCCAGACGAACTACTCGGCAGCCAAAGCGGCCGTCATAGGAGCAACCAAAGCGCTCGCGCAGGAAGTGGCGGCGCGGAAGGTGACCGTTAACGCCGTCGCACCCGGATACATTGTTACGGACATGACCAAAGACCTGGATGAAACGGCGCTCAGGGCAACCATCCCGCTGAGACGCTTCGGACAACCGGAAGAAGTCGCTGCACTGGTTGGCTTTCTTGTCTCCGACCGGGCTGCCTACATCACCGGCGAAGTCGTTTCCATCAACGGCGGCATTTATTCCTGACAGAGGATGAAAAGACGTGTCGTAATCACCGGAATAGGAATATACTCCTGCCTCGGGAAAAGTCTTGACGAGGTAACGGCCTCCCTGTATGCGGGGAAGTCGGGTATCGGTATCGATCCGGCACGCAGGGCGTATGGTTACCGGTCTTTGCTGACAGGCATTGTTGAACGTCCCGTATTGAAAAGGTTACTTGACCGTCGGCTGCGCATGTCCCTCCCCGAACAAGGCGAATATGCGTACATGGCTGCGCGCGAAACATTCGCCACGGCCGGCTTCGACCCGGATGATCCGGCGGCGGCAGGTGAAGCAGGTGTGATCTATGGCAACGATTCCTCTACGCAAGCCGTCATCGAATCACATGAGATCATGCGAAACAGAAAAGATTCTCAACTGATTGGCTCCGGAGGGATATTCCGCTCCATGACCTCAACCGTATCCATGAACCTGTCTACGATTTTCAGGCTGCACGGCGTGAACATGACCGTCAGCGCGGCCTGTGCCAGCAGCGCTCATGCAATCGGTCTGGGCTATATGTTTGTCCGGGACGGGATGCAGGACATGATCCTGTGCGGTGGCGCGCAGGAAATGAATGTCTATTCGATGGCCGGCTTTGACGGACTCGGAGCGTTTTCCATGCGGATAGATGCACCGACCGAAGCCTCGCGTCCGTTCGATATCGGGAGAGACGGACTGGTACCGGGTGGCGGCGCAGCCGGCTTGCTTCTGGAAGATGCCGAATCGGCAAGGAAACGGGGTGCAACGGTTTACGGCGAAGTGCTGGGCTATGGTTTTTCATCCAACGGAGGTGCCATTTCGCAGGCCAGCGAGGCAGGCGCACAAAAGGCGATGGAACGCGCTTTGGCCGACGCCGGCTTGCATGTCCGAGAAATCGACTACATCAACGCCCATGCGACTTCGACCCCTCAGGGCGACCGGTGCGAGGCGCTGGCGCTGGACAAACTGTTCGGCGCATGGCAGACGCCTGTCAGTTCGACCAAATCCATGACCGGTCACGAATGCTGGATGGCCGGCGCAAGCGAAGCCGTATACTCGTTGCTGATGATGAAAAACGACTTCATTGCGCCCAATCTTAATCTCGAAACGCCCGACGAAGCTGCCCGGAACCTGTGTATTGTGCCGCAAACGACGGAACGGCGGATTGACAGATTCCTGTCCAACTCCTTCGGTTTCGGAGGCACCAACAGCACATTAATTATCGGAAAATATCATCAATAGAAAACTCAACAGATCAGTATGGATAGAAAAGAAATTGAATCGCAGATCAGGGATTTTCTCGTCGAAGAAATGGAAATCGAAGCGGAAATCATTATCGGCGAGGCAAAATTGAAGGATGATCTGGGACTTGACAGCCTGGACTTCGTAGACATTGTCGTGATTGTAGAAAAACGCTTTGGATTCAAAATCAAACCGGAAGAAATGGCGCATGTGATCACCGTCAGTGAATTTTACGACTACATTGATTCGAAGGTGAACGGCTGACGCATCATGATGAAAAAGGAAAAGGAATGGGACGGGGTGACCGGAGGGCATACGCTGGGACAAAAGGCGCTGAAGATGACCCTTTCGCTGTTCGACGTCCGCGTCGGATATGTTCTCCTGGCGTTCGTCATTCCGTTTCGCATGTGCTTCGCCAGGAAAGGATACTTGGCCATCTACCGCTATTTTCGTGACCGTCATGGCTGTTCGCCCCTGAAATCAGGCTTGAAAACCTTCCGAAACCATTACCTGTTCGGACAGATGCTGATCGACCGTTTTGCCGTCTATGCCGGCCGGCGAAACACATTCAGGATCGAAAATCCGGACAATGCACTCTTCCTGCAGATGCTCGACGATCCGCGCGGCTGTATCCTTGCCGGAGCGCACATCGGGAATCCGGAACTTTGCGGCTACCTGCTCAGACAGCAGAAGAAACGTATCAACGGCCTGATCTTTGGCGGCGAGGCAAAGGAAGTGCAGAAAAACCGCACAATGGTACTGGAGAACAACAACGTCCGCCTGATTCCGGTAGCGGAAGACCTGTCTCACGTCTTTCTGATCAGCGATGCGCTGGCAAACGGCGAGATCGTAAGTATGCCGTGCGACCGGAGGTTCGGAAGCGCGAAAAGCGTGGCATGTGATTTTCTGAACGGAAAAGCCTGTTTTCCCATCGGCGCCTTTGCGCTTGCCGTGCAGTTCCGGGCGCCCGTTCTGGCATTTTTTGCCCTGAAAATCTCAACGTTACGCTACCGGATTCACATGGTTTCCATCCCACTGCCGGACGGACGGGGCAAGCGGGAACAGATCGACGGGATGACGCGCTGTTTTGTCCGCGAACTGGAACGCATCGTGAAGAGATACCCCGAACAGTGGTTTAATTTCTATCCTTTCTGGAATTGACACGAAGGCGTCATGAAGAAGTGTATCGCACTGATTTCGGCCAACATGCACCGAATACCCTATCCGGTTTATCCGCTGGGTATCTCCTATCTGACCGGTTATCTCTCCATACACCTTCCCGACTGTGAGGTCAAGGTCTTTGATTTCAATCTGGAAACGTACGACTCCTTTGCCGCTTTTTTAGAAGGCCATGCATTTGATCTGGCAGGCATCTCGCTACGCAATTTCGACGACTCGACTCATACGTACCGCGCCAACCTGTTCATCGCCCACTACCGCGAAATCATGCGCATTGCCCGTGCCCATACGCAGGCGCCCATTGTCCTCGGCGGCGCCGGTTTCTCCGTCTTTCCGGAACTGATATTCAACGAGCTGAATCCCGACTACGCCATTCTGGGCGAAGGCGAGGCGGCATTGAAGGAATTGATTGTTGCCCTGTCGGAGGGTTCCGATCCGACCACAATCGACCGGCTGGCCTGGCGCGATGCCGACGGACGGTTCCATATCAATGCTGCCGGAAAGAAGTGCGGAACGAATTATATCTCCAGCCCGGCGCTGCATGTCGAGAACGACTGGGCAGCGTATTACTGGAACTCCGGCGGGATGCTGAACATCCAGACCAAACGCGGCTGTCCGTACAACTGTATCTTTTGCAGTTATCCGCTGATTGACGGTCGAACCGTCCGCACGCTGGATGCGAAAACGGTCGTTGCCAGTATCGAAGAGCTTTATTTCACCAAAGGCATTTCCTATCTGTTTTTTACCGACTCCATTTTCAACATCCACAAGGAATACAACGAAGAGCTGGCTCGACGCCTGATCGAGAGCAGGGCCGACATCCGCTGGGGAGCGTATTTCGCGCCGCACAACCTGACGGAAGACGAACTGAAACTGTATCAGCAGTCCGGCCTGACTCATGTCGAGTTCGGTTCCGACTCGCTTTCGGACAGGCAACTGGAACACTATAACAAGAAATTTCGCATGTCCGACATACGTGAACAAAGCAGGCTTTGCAGCAATCTGGGCATCTTTTACGCTCACTTCCTGATTCTCGGCGGCTATGGCGAAACGGACGAGACGCTGGACGAGACCTTTGCACATTCCGGGGAACTGGGGCTGACGGTCTATTTCCCGTATATCGGGATGCGCGTCTATCCCCATACGAAGTTGTGTGACATCGCCCTCCGGGAAGGGTTGATCCGTTCGCCCGGCGACCTGATTAATCCGGTCTACTACCTGTCGAAGGAAATAGACCCTGCCACGATCGAACCGCGCGCCAAAGCAACCGGCCAGCGGTGGATATTCACGGATGACGAACCTTCGCCGGTGATGGACCGGTTGCGCCGACGAGGTAAAAAAGGTCCCCTGTGGGAGTTTTTGAGATATTGAAACGGAGTACACGGTTCCTCACGGATTTCAGCCCGATTTCCGCTCATCGCTAACCGCTCATTACTAACCACTAACCACTCATCACTACAGTTCGGGCACCCCGAACCCATAGCTTCGGGCATCCCGAACTCATAGCTTCGGTCACCCCGAACTCATAGCTTCGGTCACCCCGAACCCGTAGCTTCGGACTCCCCGAACTTATAGCTTCGGGGTGGCCGACCACAGGGTCGGTCAGTCCTCATTAAATAAGCCGTCATTACTGTGGAATACCGAAAAAGCCCTATTTCCAGTCGCCGCTTTCCCGGATAATCTGTATCAGTTGCTGTACCGCCTCCTCTTCGGGGATGTTCCGGAGCCGGCATTCCCTGCCCTTGTACAGGTTGACGCGCCCCGGTCCGGCGCCAACATAGCCGTAATCGGCGTCGGCCATTTCGCCCGGGCCGTTGACGATGCAACCCATGATGCCGATCTTCAATCCTTTGAGATGGGAAGTGGCCGCCCTGACACGGGCAATGGCCGCTGGCAGGTCATAGAGCGTCCGGCCGCAACCGGGACAGGAGATATATTCCGTTTTGCTGATCCGCAGCCGGACCGCTTGCAGGATGCTGAACAGGTACCCGTCCGTCAGGCCGGGATCCATGGTTGCATGACTCAGCATAAGGCCGTTGCCGATGCCGTCGAGCAGCAGGGCGCCGAAATCAACCGCTGCCTGCAATTGAAGTGTTTCCCTGTCCGGCTCCCGGTAACGGCGGCGCAGAATCACCGGCGTGTCGCAATGCGCCTGTCGCAGGCGGCAAATCATGACACGCGCCTCGTTGATATAATCCGGATGGCGTCCGTCCCATACGATGACGGCGGAGGGGTCCTGCCGGAGCATACGGATTGGCCCGTCGTGCAGGTCATCGGCGGTACATTCGATAAATTTCAGGGGAGCGGTACATCGGGACCATCTGTCCGTATCGTTTGCACGGAAATACGGAAAGGTCTCCGGTTGATTTCCCCAGCAGTCCGCGTCGACAATCCGCGGGATAGCCCTGCCGGTTTCGGAGGCATCCGCCGCTTGGTTTGCTCCGAGATAGATGAAGTCCGGACGGTTGGCATCATCCACCGTGCCGGCGCCCCGGCTGTGGTCGGAGATCACCACCGGCGGACAGGCGCCGCCGACGGTACCGGCTGTCCGTGTGGCGCGTGCAAAGTCAGACCGGTAGCTGTCCGGCGCCTCCACAGGCGTATGGCGTTCCCGCTGCCGGATGTAAGCTGCCAGTTTTCGGGCGACGGGGATTTCCGTTTCGGGCGGCTCGCTCAGCGACACGCGAAAGGTATCGCCCGTGCCGTCGGCCAGCAGCGAACCGATCCCCACGGCGCTCTTGATACGGCCGTCCTCCCCGTCGCCGGCTTCCGTCACGCCCAGATGCAGCGGGTAGTGCATGTCTTCCGCCTCCATCGTCCGTACCAGCAGGCGCACGGTCTGCACCATCATCACCGTATGGGAGGCCTTGATGGAAATCACGACATGCGGAAAATGTTCCTCCCGGCAGATGCGCAGGTATTCCATGCACGAGGCCACCATGCCTTCCGGCGTATCGCCGTAGCGGCTCAGGATACGGTCGGACAGCGAGCCGTGATTGACGCCGAGCCGGATGGCCGTACCGTGTTTTCCGCACAGTTCGAGAAACGGCACAAAGCGTTCGCGGATTCTCCGGAGTTCGGCGGTATAGCTTGCTTCCGTGTATGCGATTTGCCTGAATGACTTGGCTCCGTCGGCGTAGTTGCCCGGATTGATGCGCACCTTTTCCACGCTGGCCGCTGCCACGTCGGCCGCTTTGGGGTTGAAATGGATGTCTGCCACCAGCGGCGTGCCATAGCCCTGCGCACGCAGCGCCTGACGGATGACGCCCAGCTGACGGGCTTCACGCTCGCCCTGCGCCGTGAAACGGACGTATTCGGCGCCTGCTTCGATCATCCGGACGGTTTGCCTCAGAGCCGCTTCCGTGTCCATGGTGGATACGGAAACCATGGACTGGATACGGATCGGGAAGTCGCCGCCCAGCGGAGTATCTCCGATCTGGACGACGGACGACGGGCGACGCTGATAACGAAGGGTCAATTGGTTTTGTGTTTGAAGGTCATGCCGATCGGCGCCTCACGGGATTCCATCACTTTCTTCTTCAGGGACTCTCTGTGGTTGAGCAGCCGTTGCTGAAGCGACTCGTCGCCGAGCGAAAGGATTTGCGCCGACAGGATGGCGGCGTTCAGTGCGCCGTTGATGCCTACCGTCGCCACGGGAATCCCGGGCGGCATCTGCACGGTGGACAGCAGGGCGTCCATGCCGCCCAGCGTGACATTCACCGGCACGCCGATCACGGGCAGCGTCGTCATGGAGGCGATGACGCCGCCCAGATGTGCCGCCATACCCGCTGCGGCGATGATGACCCTGACTCCGCGCGCCCGGGCGCCTTTCGCAAACCGCTCGACTTCTTCGGGCGTGCGATGCGCCGACAGGACGTTCACTTCAAACGGGATTTCCATTTCGTCCAGAAACTGAGCGGCCTTTTCCATGACCGGCCAGTCGGACATACTGCCTGTGATGATGCTTACGGAAGGCGTCATCCGATCAACTGTTGATATGCTTCGGCGGAAAGCAGCGAGTCCAGCTCGGCCGGGTCAGCCGGTTTGATTCGGATCAGCCAGCCGTCTTCATAGGGACTGGCGTTGACCAGTTCCGGTTTGTCTTCCAGTTGGCGGTTAAATTCGAGCACCTCGCCCGATACCGGCAGGAAGAGGTCGGAGACCGTCTTTACGGCTTCAATGGTACCGAAAACCGCTTCTCTGTTCAGCGTTTCGCCTTCGGTGGTGATGTCCACATAGACGATTTCGCCCAGTTCGCTTTGCGCATAGTCGGTGATGCCGACCCGGGCCGTATCTCCCTCTACCCGGATCCATTCGTGATCCCGGGTGTACTTCAGATTGGTTGGAAAGTTCATGTTACTGCTTGTTTACACTGTATTGTTTACGGCACAAAAGTACATAAAATCTCCGATAACAGAACAGCGGTTAGTGGTTAGTGGTTAGTGGTTAGCGGTTAATGCGTAACGGCGCCTGTTTGCCGCGCCACTAACCACTAACCACTAATCACTAACCACTAACCACTGAATCTTACAGTTCTTTTCTGAGTCGGGCGACCGGGATGTTCATCTGTTCGCGATATTTGGCCACGGTACGGCGTGCGACGAGGTATCCCTTTTCCTTCAGCAGTGCGGCAAGCTCTTCGTCCGTGACGGGTTTGCGCTTGTCTTCCGCGTCGATGGTTTCCTTCATGATCTGCCTGACCTCGCGGGTGGAAATCTCTTCGCCGCTGTCGTTCTGGGTAGATTCGGAGAAAAAGAATTTCAGCGGATAGACGCCGAAATTCGTCTGCACATATTTGCTGTTGCTGACACGCGAAATGGTCGAGATGTCATAGCCGGAACGTTCGGCCACGTCCTTCAGTATCATCGGACGGAGCCTGGACTCGTCGCCGGAAAGGAAGAAATCCCGTTGCAGCAGGACGATGGTTTGCATGGTATGCTGCAACGTTTCATAGCGTTGCCGCATGGCGTCGATAAACCACTGTGCGGCGTCCAGTTTCTGTTTGACGAACTGCACGGCTTCCTTCATCTGGCCGTTGCGGTTGGCCTTGTTGCCCATGTAATCCTGAAACATGGCGGTATATTCGGGGCTGATATGCAGGTCGGGCACGCCGCGCCGGTTCATGCTCAGCGTCAGTTCGCCGCTGTTTTCCTCGACAACAAAGTCCGGGGTGATCTGGTTCAGCCGCGTATCCGTCTCGCTGCCCCAACTGTTACCGGGTTTGGGATTCAGAGAAGTAATCTCGCGGAAAATGCGTTTGAGGTCCTCTTCATCAAGGCTCATGGCCTTCTGTATCTTTTCGTAATGTTTGCGGGCAAATGCGTCGAAATGATGGTTGAGGATTTCAAGGGCATGTTCCGTTTCGGGTGTCCGGTTCCTGTGTTTCAGTTGCAGCAGCAGACATTCCTGCAGATTGCGGGCGGCCACGCCGACCGGGTCAAAATCCTGTATGACCGATAAAACGGACTCCACCTCTCCTTCACTCACGTTTTCCCCCGCCCTGAAAATAAGGTCGTCTGTAATGGCCTCCAGGTCTCGCCGCAAATACCCGTCGTCATCAATATTTCCAATGATGTATTCACCGATTCGCCGTTCCTGTTCCGACAGCTTCCGCAGCCTCAGCTGCTCTTCCAGATGCTCGTGCAGAGAGGGGCCTGTGGAAAATGGAATCTCTTCTTTCCGTTCGGCCTGGCTGTTGAGTTGAGCCAGTTTGTAGTCGGGAATATCATCTTCGGTCAGGTAATCGCCCAGCGAGAGGTCGGCCTCGTTTTCACCCGGGCTTTCCGATGCTTCCGCCTCAAACGTGCTTTCATCCGCCTCCGTGTCTCCGGCAACGTCAAGGCCTTCTTCCAGCGCCGGATTCTCTTCCAGTTCCTGCTTGACGCGCTCATCCATTTCCATGGCAGGAAGTTCCAGCAGGCGCGCATATTGAATTTGCTGCGGAGACAGTCGATGCTGTAATTTTTGTTGTAACCTTTGTCTAAACATA
>JAISMO010000008.1 GCA_031276675.1 Tannerella sp. | reverse complement strand
TAATTGACCGAACCGGCGCTGCACTTGATGAGGGTGACGGTTTCGCGCAGGTAGAGTTTGGCGTCGGCCTGCAACTGGTTGCCGGGATAATTGAATGTGGCAAGCGAAAAGGTGTTGGCGCGGGTGATGTTGTAGACGTATTTGCCGGCCTGCGAAGCATCCAGTCCCGTGGCGGTGATGTCCGTCCAGTCGGCGCCGTTCCTGCTGACTTCGATTTTGGAGACGGTGATGCCCGTTTTGTCGGTGACGGCGGCTTCGATGCGCAGGTTGTTGACGTGCGAAGCATTGGCGGTCTGCGTAATCTCAATGACGCGGGTGACGGTCGAGTTGAGCGTGACGAGCGTGCCGGCAGGATATACGATGTTAAGAATGGGGTCGTAGAAGTTGGCAATGGGGTCGGTCTGTTTCGAAGCGACAAGCGCCACCGTATTGATGTACAGATTGTAAGTCACTTTCCTTGCGTCGTCGTCAACCGCGGTCGCAACGTCGCACAGGGGCTGCGCGTAAAAGGCGCACGTCAGGGGATCCCCGGCCGCAAAAGTCACCGCCATCCTTCCCGACAGCCCGTCGGGGGTTAGCGTGCCCGCAATCAAACTCTTCGGCAGGAGTCTGAAGCCCGCCGGCAGCACGATTTCCAGCTGCCCGCTGCCGGCCGTCTGCGAGAGGACTACCACCTCAAACCTTACCGAATCGCCCGCGGGCACGATCTGCGCGGGGTTCGAAAGCGGCGAAAGCGAATACTGGGACTGCGGCTGTGCCCGAAGCGCCGTCGCCGCGGCCAGAAACAGCAGCGTTGCAAGTGCAAAGGCGCGCAGCCGCCGTGCGCGCCGGAGGATTCCGCTTCCTCCCCGGTGCGTTGCCTGATTCATAAGTTCCGCTGGATGGAGGTGGTCGATTCGATTTCGGTGATGCTCCGGGCCTGTTTTTTCCGTTGCATCTCTGCCGGGCGGTACCCGGTCTGCCCCGGCGGCATCCTCTGCCCGTATGTTGCTGTAAATATGCGTGTTACTGGGGGGGGGGGGGGATTGTATCCTGCGGCCTTCCGGCCGTCCGTCAAAAGGGCGGAAAGCATCTCCGCCCGCAACTGTGAATGAAAGCAGTTCATTGCGCTGTCTTTTATAACTCTCATATGTTTATTATTGTTTATTATTCAAATTAATCCAATCCTGTTTCAGTAAAAAAAACGTCCCAAAGGTAGATGTTCCTCCCAAATGAGCAAGCAACCCGCGATATAAAAAAACATAATAAAGAGGGATAAAGCGAAAAGACGGGGCGCCTGGCGGTGACAGCGCCGTGCTGTCAGGTGAGGGATTGGACGGCACACTGACGGAAAATAAAGGGACGGAAGGGACGGGCAGGGACCTAAGGGACAGGAGGGGAGGATGAGGGAGAAGGAGAAGTTTTTGCCGGTTTAACAAAATGACCTATCTTTGTGTAAATTGAACAGGCGATGCACAATTTACATGGATTTATCAAAAGACGTTTGGAATCAGTCATTTCCAAGCGCCTGCGTATCTTCCCCGCCGTACTGATTGCAGGGTCGAGGCAGTGCGGAAAGTCAACGCTGGCCAAAATGCTGGCGCAGGGGATGGATGATTTTATTTATCTTGACCTGCAACACATGGCCGACGTCAATAAACTGACCGAACCGGCGCTGTTTTTTGAAGCCAACAGCGATTCGGTAATATGCCTCGACGAGATTCAGGCCGTTCCCCACCTGTTTTCCGCACTGCGCAGCGAAATAGACCGCAACCGCCGTCCGGGACGCTTTATGCTGCTCGGTTCCGCTTCGCAGGAGCTGATTCAGCGCTCGTCGGAAAGTCTGGCAGGCAGAATCGGGATTGTGGAACTGTCGCCTTTTTCGATAGACGAAGTGACGCGCCATCATGCCGGCGCCGACCTGCATGTCTACTGGAACAGAGGAGGCTATCCCGAAAGTTTGCTGGCCGGCGACGACGAAAGCAGCAGCCTGTGGCGCGAAGATTTTATCAAAACCTACGTGCAGCGGGATATTCCGCAACTGGGCTTTCAAATCCCGGCGTTGCAGATACGCCGTTTCATGACCCTGTGCGCCCATTTGTCGGGACAACTGCTCAACACCTCCAAAATGGGCGAATCGCTCGGCATAACGCACACTACCGTAAGGAGATATATTGACCTGCTGGAACAAACGTTCCTGATCCGCACGCTCCCCCCCTTCGAAAGCAATGAAAAAAAACGTCTGATAAAGTCGCCGAAACTCTACGTCCGCGACACCGGCATCCTGCATCAGCTGCTTCAAATCCGGGATTACAATTCACTGCTGGGAAATCCCGTTTTCGGCGCCTCGTGGGAAAGTCTGGCGGTCGAAAATATCTGTTCCGTCTTCAGCGACTGCCGTTTCTCGTTCTACCGGAGCGCTGCGGGCGACGAACTGGATCTGATCATGCAAAAGGCGGATACCACCATTGCCATCGAATGTAAAGCCTCTGTAGCGCCGCAGGTTGCAAAAGGATTTTGGCGGGCAACAGAATTTGTGAAACCGCAAAAATCGTTTGTCGTCGCCCCCGTGAAGGGAAGCTATCCGATAGATGAAAAAGTGGAAGTATGCGGCTTAAACGAACTGTTGACAAAACTGTCCGCCCTGATTTGATTTTGAGGCCGAAGGCGTTTCACCCAAACCTCTGCCGCGATTAACCGATAATCACCGTTTCGGCGATGCTTTCAGGCCCTTCCCTGCCGTGGACGTTGGAGTAGCGGGCATAGAGGTGAGCCTGTTTAGCCAGCTGTTCAAGAGGAAATTCAATCACGTGACGGCAGTTCGACGAAAAGTCCAGCTTGCGGTATTCGCTTTCGTGCTTCGGCTCACCGCCCACTTCGGTGACGGC
Source organism: Tannerella sp. (assembly GCA_031276675.1). GTDB lineage: Bacteria > Bacteroidota > Bacteroidia > Bacteroidales > Tannerellaceae > Tannerella. The sequence continues at coordinate 16,373 of JAISMO010000008.1, read as the reverse complement.
AAGGTACACGTAGCTGCCGGCGGCATACTGCGGCTTTTTCTTTTTGCCTGTTTCACTGTCAAGCACTTTGATTTCATACCGGCGCGCGCCTGCATGACGGATGGACATGACGGGAACTTTGTCGGGAATGCCCACCGGCGTGCGCGTCGTGTCGTGCGCTTTGACGCCGAACACTTCGAGGTCGGCTGCGGGAACGGCCGAGTTGTAGCGGATGCTTTCTTTGAGGAATTTCCGCCACGCGGATTCGAGCGCCTTGTGGGCGATGTTGCGTGCGCGTCGTGCGCCTGCCGTTGCCGTATCGGGACTGGCGGCAACAGCTTCCGCCGCCACATAGGTGTTGTAGAGCGGAGTAACCGGCGTCAGCTTTTCGGGAGCGACACCGTACAGATTTAAGTTTGCTTCTGCCTTAGCGTAAGCGATTTTAATGTACTCCGTAAAACCGGAAATGGTTCTCGGATAAAGATTGTCTGCCATAATTCATTTGTTTTTTAACCTTCCAACTTAATTATTCTGTTATATGCCCTTATTTTACGGGCAACTGCCCGAAGTTTTCCGGCAATTGCCGTAAGTTTGCGGGCAATTGCCGGAATTTCTTCGGCAATTGCCGTACATTTTGCGGCAACTGCCGGAGCTTTTTCGGCAACTGCCGTAAGTTTTTCGGCAACTGCCGGAATTTTGCGGGCAATTGCCGAAATTTTTCCGGCAATTGCCGGAATTTTTCGAGTAATTGCCGGAATTTTTGCGGCAGTTGCCGAAATTTTTCGAGTAATTGCCGGACGCCGCAAAATTACATAAAAGCGTTTAGCAATGAAAAAATAACAGGAGGGGCTGTTCTATGCTATTGATGTATTTCTCCGTTGGTTAAAACCAGCGGCAATGAAATAGAATGGGGCTAAAGCCCGTGCGGAACGGTCTGCAATGGCGGCTCGCACGGGCTTTAGCCAGATTTCCCTTTTTATGGGCGTTTGCTTTAGTGATCAAAAAATCAATAAGATGTAACAGACAAACCTCATTTTTACCTCATTTTCTTTACAAAAGAACCTCCGTAGCCCGAAGACGGCACGCTCTCGATGACCTTATTACCTCATTAACAGTCTGTTTCCAGTTAATGAGGTAATAAGGTCACTGGGTGTTGGTTTATTACGGCTACGGAGGCTGTTTTGTGGTGGAAATCAGGTAAAAATGAGATTTTATCGTGGCCTTTCCAACAGGAGGGATTGTTCTATGCTATTGATGTATTTCTCCGTTGGTTAAAACCAGCGGCAATGAAATAGAATGGGGCTAAAGCCCGTGCGGAACGGAGTACTTCGGCGGCTCGCACGGGCTTTAGCCTGATTTCCCTTTTTATGGGCGTTTGCTTTAGTGATAAAAAAATCAATAAGATGTAACAGACAAACCTCATTTTTACCTCATTTTCTTTACAAAAGAACCTCCGTAGCCCGAAGACGGCACGCTCCCGATGACCTTATTACCTCATTAACAGTCTGTTTCCAGTTAATGAGGTAATGAGGTCACTGGGTGTTGGTTTATTACGGCTACGAAGGTTGTTTTGTGGTGGAAATCAGGTAAAAATGAGGTTTTATCGTGGCCTGTCCAACAGGAGGGATTGTTCTATGCTATTGATGTATTTCTCCGTTGGTTAAAACCGACGGAAAATAAAGGGACGGGGGGAGGATGAAGGGGAAGGAAGCGGCAAGTTGCTGCGGCGGACAGCCGGATAAAAAATCCGGCCAAAGCCCGCAACGCGCTTATCCTCTCACATTGTTTCCGTCCAGGTATTCTCGCTTGAACATGCTTATCAGCAGAAAAAACAGCGACAGCAGCAGCGGGCCGAATACTACCCCCCAGAAGCCGAATACCGACAGGCCGAGGATCACGCCGAACACGGTGATCAGCGGATGCGTATCGGCCAGGCGCTTTTGCAGCAGAAACCGGATGACGTTATCGATATGGATCAGTATCACCAGCGAATAAAGCGCCAGTCCGAGCGCTTCGCCCCAGCTGCCGGCCACCAGCAGGTAGACCGCCAGCGGCACCCAGACCAGCCCCGTGCCCACCAGCGGAATGATGGTGGCAAAGCAGGTCAGTACGGCAAAGAGGAAGGCGCTCGGCACGCCGAAAAGCAGGTATCCGACATAGGCCACCCCGCCCTGAATCACGGCCAGCAGGGGTATCCCGATCGCGTTCGTGCGCACCATGCGGTAGATTTCTCTGGAGATGCGCTGCCGGTTCTGTTCGTTGAACGGCAGCAGGTCATAGACATAACGTTCGATTTCCCGGTATTCGATCAGCATGAAATAGAGCAGAAAAATCATCACGACCGTGGTTACCACCAGTTCGCCGGCCTGACCGAGGACGAACTGCACGCCCCGGGTCAGATAGCCCGTCAGGGCAGCCATGTTTTCCATGTTCAGCACGCTGTATCCCCATTTCTCCCGGAGGGCCGCATCAAAATCCTGCACCATCGTCGTCAGAGCCGGTATGTCCACGTGCATCGCCTTCACCCGGCCCAGCAGTATCCAGATCACCAGACAGACCGGCAACAGCACGCACAGGGCGGCTTCGAACATGATCAGCAAGGCGGCGACTACCTTATGCACTCTTTTCCGTTCGGTCAGGTATATCATTTGCCGCCGCATCAGCACAAACAGCGTGAAGGCGCCCAGCAGCCCGCTCACAAAGGCCCACAGCCGGAAGACTATCAGCCCGCCCAGCAGCAGTATCAGCAAAATCAGCGAATATTTCCAATAGGTTTCTTTTATTGTTTCCATCTGTTTACGCATTTTAACCGGGTGTAAAGATACGTATTTTTAATGATGCCGGAAGGAGACCTCAAAGGGTCGTACCCTGTGGAAGGCGCCCGGGTCAACAGGCAAAATCAGGCCATGCACGGTATGCCATACCGGTTCGGTGGCGTTTGGGCGGCTGACCGGTTATCCCAGCAGGCTGATCTTGCGAAGGCGTTCTTCGTCGATGATTTTCACCTTCCGTCCGTCCAGTGCGATAATGTGTTCGGCAACAAAGGTGGACAGGGTGCGGATGGCATTGGAGGTTGTCATGTTGGACAGATTGGCCAGGTCTTCACGCGAGAGGTAGATGCTCAGGGTGGCCCCGTCTTCTTCCATGCCGTAGCATTCCTGGAGAAACAGCAGCGATTCTGCCAGCCGGCCGCGAATGTGTTTCTGGGTCAGGTTGACGGTACGCTCGTCTGCAATACCCAGATCGGTCGAAAGCTGGCGGATGAAAAACATGGCCAGGTTGGAATTGGCGCGGATCAGCGATTCGACTACCGTCATCGGAATGACGCATACGGCGGATGCTTCGAAGGCAGAGGCGGCCGTCAGGTATTTTTCCCGGGCAAAATAGGCGCGATAGGCAAAGTACTGGATCGGTTTGATCATGCGGATGATCTGGCTTCGCCCGCCTACGCCTTTCTTGAAGATTCTTACTTTCCCCTTGAGCAGACACATCATGTACTTTGGCTCGTCGCCTTCACAGTATATCATCTCATTCCGCCTGAACTGCTGAATGGTAGACTTGCGCCGAAGGATTTCCCGTTCCTGACCCGTCAGGACTCTCCACACTTCCCATAAACTTCCCGAAATATCGGCCTCTTTTTTCTCTACTGCCACAATCTGTTATAAAACATCATTCATGAGCGCAAAAATAGAGTATTCCCAACAAATATCAAAAAAGCATTTGGTTTTTTTAATCCTGCTCTTCCGGCCGTACAATCATCAGTCCGATATGCGTCCGGATATCTTCTACATACTGCGCCAGCGAACGTGGTTCCACAATCACTTTTCGGGCTGACGAGGAGGCATGTATAAACCCCGTCACCTTTCCTTTCCGGTAAATGAAGCCGAGATGCGAGATGTCCAGCCCATGGATTCGGGTTACAAAACATGCGATATCTCCGTTTTTCATCCTGTCGCCGCAGTCGGCAACGGAGGCTTCGGGAATCATTGCATATCCTTGGCGAACGGAGATTTCCCCTTCCTTTCTGCGGATGGCCTCCAGCCATTGGGGGTGCGACTTCAACTGTGGATAACTTTCCGGATGCGTCGACATCAGGGAAACGTTTATGCGGTGGGGCTTGCCGCCGATCTGCCGGGTCATGTCCCTCATCAGCCCTTTCCGTTCGTTTTCATAAATCCAGTCGGAAAAGTAATGCAGCCGGTCGGTATAGTCGTTTATCAGGCCGTCGCGATAGCGTAACCGTTGCAGGTAGCGGCAATATGTCTCAAAGGAGGGTTTGCCGGACTGCAACGTATGCGCCAGCGCGATGCACGTTTCCACCAGGGTGGTGCAGTCCATTTCACGCAGATTGACGACCAGCTGTTCCGGTTCTTTCTCCAGCGTGGCAGCCGCGTAGGGCGTTCCCAGAAAAAAGAGCGCCGTTTCCGTGATCAGTTCCCCCAGCGGAAACGACCGTTTTGTTTTCATCGCCTGAAGATAACGGTCAACTATGGCCCGGTCTTCCTGCGTGCAATGCACGGATGCCGGGACTTGCCCCGCAGCGTCGCCGGCCCGGCACAGCAACAGCAGCATAAATAACAGGTTTCTTGTTCGCACGGTTCATTTCTTTGTTTCCAGCAGTTCCTGCAGCTTGAACATTTCGTCGCGGTATTGCGCGGCTTCCAGAAAGTCCAGCCTTTTTGCCGCCTCCTGCATCTGTTGTCTGGTTCGCTCAATGGCGCTCTCCAGTTCGGCCCGGTTCATGTACCGGATCACCGGGTCGGCAACCTGCATCGGCTCGGGCGCTGCATACGCATAATTGCTGCCGGCTGATCTCGGTTCCTTTTCGCCCAGCAGCGAGAGGGTGTTTTTGACGATCTGCTTCGGTGTGACGCCCTGCTTTTCGTTATACGCCATTTGTTTTTCCCGGCGGCGGTTTGTCTCGTCGATCGTGAGTTGCATGCTCTCCGTGATCTTGTCCGCATAGAAGATCACTTTCCCGTTCACGTTACGGGCTGCCCGGCCGGCGGTCTGCGTCAGCGAGCGATGCGAGCGGAGAAATCCTTCCTTGTCGGCGTCCAGAATCGCCACCAGTGACACTTCCGGCAAGTCCAGCCCTTCGCGCAGCAAATTGACCCCTATCAGTACATCGAACAGCCCTTTCCGCAGGTCGTCCATGATTCGGACACGCTCCAGTGTTTCCACATCACTGTGTATGTAGTTGCAGCGGACGCCCATCCGTTCCAGGTAGGTGGTCAATTCCTCCGCCATGCGCTTGGTCAGCGTCGTCACCAGCACACGTTCCTCCACCAGCGTCCGCTGCCGGATTTCCTCCATCAGATCGTCGATCTGGTTCATGCTCGGACGCACTTCGACGGGCGGGTCCAGCAGCCCCGTCGGACGAATCACCTGGTCAACCACAACCCCTTCGCTTTTTATCAGTTCATATTCGGCCGGCGTAGCGCTGACATAGATGGTCTTCGGCGCCATTGATTCAAATTCGTCGAACGTCAGCGGGCGGTTGTCTTTCGCGGCAGGTAAGCGGAATCCGTATTTAATCAACGTTTCCTTGCGGGAATGGTCGCCCCCGTACATCGCCCGGATTTGCGGCACGGTTGCATGACTTTCATCGATGACCAGCAGAAAATCCTCCGGAAAATAATCCAGCAGGCAGAACGGCCGTTCCCCGGCCTGTCGCCCGTCAAAATACCGGGAATAATTCTCAATGCCCGAACAGTGTCCCAGTTCCTGAATCATTTCCAGATCAAACGTCACCCGTTCTTCCAGCCGTTTGGCTTCAAGTTTTTTGCCCTGACTCAGGAGATATTTGACCTGATGGCCCAGATCAAGCCGGATGTCCCGAATGGCCGTATGGATACGTTCCTGCGAAGTGACAAAGAGATTGGTCGGATAAATGTTCAACTCCGCCTGCTCGTCATACTCCTGTCCGCTCACGGGATTGAACGAAGTAATCCGTTCGATTTCATTGCCCCAGAACTCAATACGGTAAGCGATGCCGTCGTAACTTTCAATGGAAGGGAAAATGTCGACCGTGTCGCCGCTGACCCGGAAACTGCCGCTGCGAAAATCGACCTTGTTGTTCACGTACAGGGCGTCAACAAACAGCCGGAGCATCCGGTCGCGGGCCATTTCCATACCCTTTTTGAGGTAAACCACCTTCTCGGCAAAGGCGCGGGGATCGGCCATGCCATAGAGACAGGAAACGGAAGAAACGACGATCACGTCGCGCCGGCCGGAGAGCAGCGAAGCGGTCGCCCGCAAACGCAGCTTGTCGATTTCGGCATTGATGGACAGGTCTTTCTCGATGTACGTGTCCGTTACCGGCAGATAGGCTTCCGGCTGATAGTAATCGTAATAGGAGACAAAATATTCTACCGCGCTGTACGGAAAAAAACTTTTAAATTCGCTGTACAGCTGGGCGGCCAGCGTTTTGTTATGGCTCAGGATCAGCGTCGGTTTCTGTACCCTTTCAATCACATTGGCAATGGTAAACGTCTTCCCTGATCCGGTCACGCCCAGCAGGGTCTGGCAAGACACGCCGTTCAGGACGCCCTCCGTCAGCGCCTGAATGGCTTCCGGCTGGTCTCCCGTAGGTTGAAAGGGTGAAACGACCTGAAAGTTCACGGATACAGGTTTTTTCTTTGCGGAACGACTATCCACAGGATCAGATAAGCCACCACGCCGGTAAAGGCGGTGAACACGCATAACAGGATGTATCCGATGCGCACCAGCGTGGGGTCCAGCATGAAATACTCCGCGATGCCAGCGCATACGCCGGCAATCATTTTGTCTTCGTTTGAACGGTATAACCGTTTTATTTCTGCCATGTTTGTTTCTTTAATTTGTTTTTTAGATACAAAGCAAAAGTAGGCAATATTCCGGTGATACCCAAAAACCGGCCTGATCAAACCAGCCTCTTATTGCAAAGACGCACCCCCGCTTTCCCCCTTTCTTATGACCCGGCCCGTTCATTTTAAATTAAAAACGCATGACTGTCTTGAAAACAATTGCTTACTTGTATCCGAACACCCTTACGGCGGTCTGATTTTGGTCTGCAACCCTATACTTACCAGTATGCGATGTCCATACTTATAAGTCTTGGGTGTCCATACTTACCAGTATACGGTGTCCATACTTATAAGTATACGGTGTCCATACTGCAAAGCACACGGAAATGGATGTTTTCAGTTTAAAAACAAAGCACTGTGAAGACAGGGATTTTGATTTTAAGTATGCTGTTGCCGACCGGCGTTGCAACAGGTTTTGCACAGAGCGGGAAATGCGGGGAACACCTGATGTGGACGCCGGGTAATGATCATAAAACATTAACGCCGGCCTTTCACCATTCGATGGGCGTCTGCCCGGAGGCAATCAGGTAGTCATTGGTTTGACTGAAATGCCTGTTGCCGAAAAATCCCCGGTGAGCCGAGAGGGGTGAAGGATGCGCCGATTTGAGCACCAGATTGCGGGAGGCATTGATGATGCCGCCTTTCCGCTGGGCATAGGAACCCCACAGGAGGTATACGATGTGTTTGCGCTCCGCGTTCAGGCGGTCGATGACGGCGTCGGTGAATGTCTCCCAGCCTTTGTGCTGATGCGAACCGGCTGCATGAGCCTGAACGGTCAGCGTGGCATTGAGCAGCAGCACGCCCTGCTTCGCCCAGCGCGTCAGATTGCCGCTTTCGGGTACCGGCGCTCCCGTATCCGAATGGATTTCCCGAAAGATATTCACCAGCGAAGGCGGAAAGGCTACCCCGTCCGGCACGGAGAAACACAACCCGTGCGCCTGTCCGGGTTCGTGATAGGGGTCTTGCCCCAGCAACACCACCTTGACCCGGTCAAAAGGACAATGCTCGAAGGCATTAAATATCCGTGCACCGGGTGGATAAACGGTCGTCCGGGCATATTCCTTACGCACAAAATCCGTTAACCGACGAAAGTAGGTCTTGTCAAATTCATCCGCCAGCCGTTCCTTCCAGCCGGCCTCCATTTTTACATCCATGATTCATTTGCATTAAAAAAACAGCAGCAAATGTACGGGATAAATCCGGCCCGAAGAAGCCATCCGTCTTCCAATTCCCGTAAAAATAAACGGCGCGGCAATGCTGTCACGGTTTTTTTTATAACTTTGCGCTGTTTTTGGCCTGGTAGCTTAGTGAATAGAGCGTCAGATTCCGGTTCTGAAGGTCGTGGGTTTGAGTCCCACCCGGGTCACAACTTCAAATAACACAAATAATATATGGCTACAACAGCAGATTTTAGAAACGGGATGTGCCTGAATGTGGACGGTACATACTACTTCATCGTCGAGTTTCTTCATGTGAAACCGGGGAAAGGACCGGCCTTCATACGTACCAAACTGAAAAACGTCTCCACGGGTCGGGTGATCGACAAGACCTGGAATGCAGGCGTCAAGGTGGAAGAAGTACGCATCGAACGCCGTCCCTATCAGTTTCTGTATAAGGACGAGATGGGCTACAATTTCATGCATCCGGATACCTTTGAACAAGTCTCGCTGCCGGCCGGAAGCGTTGACGGGGTAGCGTTTCTCAAAGAGGGCAACCTGGTGGAAGCAATGGTACATGCCGAAAGCGAGACCTTCCTCACGTGCGAACTGCCGGCGCATGTAACGCTCGAAATAACCTACACCGAGCCGGGCATGAGGGGCGACACGGCGACCAATACGCTCAAAGAAGCCACGGTGGAGACCGGCGCCAAAGTACGTGTACCCCTGTTTATCAACGTGGGCGACAAAATCGAGATCGATACACGCAACGGGTCCTATATCGGCCGCGTAAAATAAATCTCCATGGATTCGGCCGAAAGACTTCGCATCAGGGAGTGGGCCGTGGAAGACCGTCCGCGAGAGAAGACGCTGCTCAAGGGAATCTCTTCGCTGAGCAACGCGGAACTGTTAGCGATCCTCATCGGTTCGGGAAATACGCACGAAACGGCCGTGCAACTGTCGCAACGCATCCTGAACTCGGTTTCCAACAATTTAAATGCACTGGGGAAAATGTCCGTCAAGGAATTGATGACGTTCAACGGAATCGGCGAGGCCAAAGCCATCGCCATCGTTGCCGCCATGGAACTGGCGCGGCGCCGGGGCGAAGCCGATCCCCTGCAGAGAGCAAGCATCCGCAGCAGTGAACAGGTATTCCAGCTGTTTTATCCGCTGCTGTGCGACCTGCCGCATGAAGAATTTTGGATCGCCATGACGAACCGCTCCGGAAAAGTCATTGAAAAAGTCAAAATCAGTCAGGGAGGCACGAGTGAAGCGACGGTCGACCTGCGCCTGATCCTGAAGGCGGCCATTAACACCCTGTGTTCGGGACTGCTCCTGTGCCACAATCATCCCTCGGGCACCCTGAAGCCCAGCCGGCAGGATGACGCGCTGACGTTCGACGTCCAAAAGGCGGCGCAATTGCTGGGTATCCGGCTCCTGGACCACCTCATTCTCTGCGACAACAAATACTACAGCTACGCCGACGAAGGACGGCTGCAAGTATAACCAACTGTTCAACACCGGAACATTCAACAATGGAAAATGAATTTTTACAGACGGAAGAAGCAATCATCGCGGCATTGAAAACCGTGTATGACCCGGAAATTCCGGTCAATGTCTATGACCTCGGACTGATCTACCGGGTGGATGTGGACGAAGCCAAAAACGTGCAGATCGACATGACGCTCACGGCGCCGAACTGTCCGGCGGCCGATTTCATCACCCTGGACATACGGATGAAAGTGGAAGCGGTCGAAGGCGTGGCAAGCGTACAGGTCAACCTGGTGTTTGAACCGGAATGGCACCGCGACATGATGAGCGAAGAAGCCAAACTCGAACTGGGATTACTGTAGTAAAAGAACGGAAAACCATGCATGCTTCGGGCAAAAACATCTATTTCGCTGCCGATGCGCATCTGGGCAACCGCTATGCAGCCGACGCGCCGACCGCGGAAAAGAAACTCGTGCGCTGGCTGGACCACATTCGGGATGACGCCGGGGCCATTTATTTTCTGGGGGATCTGTTTGATTACTGGTATGAATACAGATACGTTGTGCCGCGGGGACATGTCCGTTTCCTCGGCAAGCTGGCCGAACTGGCCGACCGCGGCATTGAAATCCACCTGCTTATCGGGAATCACGACATTTGGATGTTCGATTACCTGCCACAGGAAATCGGCGTCCATATCCATCAGGGACCGCTGACGGTTGATCTGCTGGGCCAACGCTTTTACCTGGCGCATGGCGACGAAGTGGGGCGGCGTCCCCTGACGTTCCGCTTCCTGCAGGCGATGTTCCGCAACAAAGTCTGTCAGTTCCTCTACGCCGGCATCCATCCCCGCTGGACATTCGGCTTTGCCGGATGGTGGTCGCTCAGCAGCCGCAAAAGCGGCATGGAGAAAAGACGGCAGGCCGCATCAAACAGGCAGGCGGCTGCCCTGACGGAATTTGCGGAAGCCTATGCCCGAACGCATCCGGATATTCGCTTTTTCATCTTCGGTCATCTGCATCTTCTGCTCGACCGCAGGCTGACCGCTACCTCCCGCCTGCTTTTCGCCGGCGACTGGATGCAATACTTTTCCTATATCCGCTGGGATGGAAATCAATTAACCCTGAACCGGTTTGAAATATAAAAGCGGCACATGCCTTCTTTTCGACGGCATGTCCGACTTGAGAAAGCCGGTACGCCTGTAGCCGACGCTCTACCCGAGCGCCCGGATCGGCAGATTGCAGGAAGGGGGCGTCGCAGCGGCCATGCCTGCATGTTAAAAGTCCTTCACCCGGAGGAAAGTGTTTGTCCGAAAATAAAAATGGGGTACATTTGCACCCCCGTTTAAACGTTTACGTATCCCGTCTGATGCGAAGAACGCTTGAAACGAATATTTTTTGCAAACAGCGACAAACAGACATGAGAGCAATTTCGATTTTACTCGCCGGCGGCGGGCGGGCCATTTATGTGCAGTGTGTGTACGGACGGTTCCGACGGTCAAAAGCAACCGGAAAGCCGGTCGGCAGTTATATAGAGATGAGAAGGATAAAGCCTTTGATGATTATATTCCTGTGTATCCTGCTTGCCGACATTCCGACGGCAAATGCCGATGACGGAAACAGCCGGGACGCCGGATTGTGGGTATTTGCCGGCGTCAGCCCCAAACCGTTCGGCGGAAAATGGCAGATGCTGTGCGGACTGGAATACAGGAGCAAAAGGTATTTGAGAGAGACCTCCCTCTGGTGTGTTTCGATGAACGTGAATTACATTTTCAACTCCTTCATACAGACAGGCGCGGGTTACGAGTTTTTTTTAAACCGGGAAGCTGACGGCAGTTTCAGCCCGGAATACCGGTATTATCCGGAGGCGATTCTTTCCTGTGGGTCAGGCGCCTTTTCGGCAAGTCTCCGTTCGCGCATCATGAATACGTTTACGCGCATCTGTAACCCGCAGTGGGAAGGACGTAACCGGCTGAAAACGGGTTATGCCATCCCGGGTACGTGCCTGAAACCCTTTGTTGCCGTGGAACCTTATCTTGAGATTTATCCGGTGAAACACCGTTTCAAAAAGATACGCTATTTCGCAGGATGCTCGATCACGCTTGACCGGCGCCGGAAATTCGACGTCTATTACCTGCGCGAAGACTACCTGCACGATCCCTTCCTTCGTAACGTGATACAGATAGAATATAATTTCTGCTTCTGATTACCCGTGTTTTTCGGTTCTGAGGCACGTTCCCTGTTTTCACGGGGATTTTCCCGACAAGTCAAAAAAAGTCTGCTTCCCCGGATTCAGACTTTTGCAAAGAAAGGAGGGTGCGTATCGACACACCCTCACGTCAGTTCCATTCTGTTTTCATAAACTTCCCCAGGTCAGCCAGGGGGTGCACATCCGCTTCCTGTGCCTTCAGACAGGCGCTTACCGTCCGCTTCAGTTCTTCAAACTCAGCTACGGTAAACGCCATCTGAACGGACGTATCTCCTACAGGAAGAAATATCTCCTTTGCCAGGCCTTTTTTCCGGTTAACGGCAGCGTAATGAAAGGGATCGATGGACTCAAGGTAGTTCAGAAATCTCCGCAGCCTTTCCGGCGAAGGGAAATGGATCAGTACATTTCCGGCTTCCAGATGAATCTTTGAACAGGTCTTACATTTGAATATCCTCATGAGGCCAGGTCCTTCTTCAGCTGCGTCAGCCATGCATCCATACGTTCGTCCGAAAGGTTGCTTTCGTTGTCTTCGTCAATAGCCAGTCCGACAAACCGACCGTCAACGACGGATTCGGAGGCGTCAAACGAATAGCCTGCCGTGCCGATCGAACCGATCATCGTGGCTTTGTCCTTCACCGCCCGATAGATTTTGCCCATTGCATCGCAGAAGGTGTCGGAATAGGACGACGAATCGCCGCAACCGAACAGCCCGACCTTTTTGCCTGACAAATCTGCGGAAGAAAGCACGCTGATAAATCCTTCCCAGTCGTCCTGCAAATCGCCCACTCCCCAGGTGGAAGTGCCTAACAGCAGCACGTCATAGGCCGCCAGATCGGTACCCTTGGCCGATGCCACATCATACATGTCATCACTGTTCACATTCAGTTTGGCAGCAATCCGTTTTGCGATGTCTTTCGTATTGCCGCCCGAGGTGCCATAAAAAATTCCGATTTTACTCATATTGAAAAGTTTTTAATAATTTCGGAACAAAGGTACGGCGCGCCTGCATACCCGGCAATCCCTATTTTTGAGTATTTTAAAAGACCCTCCTACCGATATGCCGTTACCGTGGCTAAAGGTTCGCAGTCCGGTTTGACTGCCGCCTGTTCAGTCTGAAATGTTCGCAGTCCGGCCGGATTGCATCCCTTCCGGGTAATCGCAATCCTGCACAAAATCCTGCCGCTTTCTTCATTCGTTGTGCGGGATACGCCAAAATACTATCTTTGCCGTCAGTTATAATCATAGGATGGATTGATGAAAAGAATTGCCTGTATGCCCGTTGGTCTGTGGATGACCGCCCTTTTGACACTCTGCTGTCCCGCTTTGCCTGCACAGGACGACTTTGACGCCTGGTTTGAACGGAAAAGCCTGCGAATCGACTTTACGCTGAGCGGCAACAAAACCTGCCGGTCTGCCGCGCTGGAGCAGCTGCGCGAGGAACCCGTCTGGGCCGGACCGCTCAAAAACAGAACGGATCCTTTTGAATACGGAGACTATTATATAAAGGTATATGCGCCGGGTCGTCAACTGATCTACTCGCGCGGTTTTAATACCCTGTTCGAAGAGTGGCGCACGACGGACGAAGCCGCCCTGCAAACCCGGTCATGGAGCAACAGCATATCCGTTCCCTGGCCCCGGCAGCGGGTCCGGATCGAACTGTCGGCGCGCGAACGGTCGACCAACCGCTTCGCTCCCCTGCTGGAGTGGGAGGTGGACCCGCAAAGCATCACCATTGACCGCAGCCCGCTGAAGCCGCTGAAAACGGTGGATATTCAGCGGAAAGGCGACCCGGCCGGCAAGGTTGATCTGGTTTTTCTGCCCGAAGGCTATACGGAAGCCGAAATGGAGAAGTTCGACGCCGACGCGCGCCGTTTTGCCGACGCCCTGTTCCGGACGCCTCCCTATGATCGGCGACAGGATGATTTCAACGTTTGCGCGGTGCATCTTCCTTCCGAAGAATCCGGCGCCGATCTTCCGGGCAGGAACGTCTACCGGCATACGGCGCTCCATGTCGGCTTCTACACGTTCGGTATCGACCGCTACCTGACCACCCGCGACATGAAATCCGTCCGCGACGCCGTCTGGAACGTTCCCTGCGATGCGGTTTTCATCCTCGTCAATTCCGACCTCTACGGCGGCGGCGGGATCTATAACTTCTACGCCATCGGCACGGCAGATCACGAACGCACCCTCCGCGTTTTCGTCCATGAACTGGGACACAGCTTTGCCGGCCTGGCCGACGAATATTTCCAGTCCGCCGTGGCCTACAGCGATTTCTATAACCTGGAAGTGGAACCGTGGGAACCCAATATCACGACGCTGGTTGATTTCGACGGCAAATGGAAAGACCTGCTTCCGGCCGACACGCCCGTCCCCACGCCGCTAAAGGCGCCTTTTGCGGACCGCGTCGGCGTTTTTGAGGGTGGCGGCTACCTGGCAAAGGGCATCTACCGGCCGATGGATCACTGTACGATGCGTGACATGGCGGGCTTTTGTCCCGTATGCCAGCGGGCGATTCTGAAGATGATCGATTTCATGACGGACAAACGGGGGCAGGATGTATCTGATTGAAGTAAAAAACGTATGCAAGTCGTTCGGGCATGTGCAGGCCGTACGCGGCATCTCGCTGGCCCTCCGGCCTGGCGAGTTCGCGGCGCTGCTGGGGCCTAACGGCGCCGGCAAGACGACGACGGTCGAGATGATGGAGGGGCTGCGGAAACCCGACAGCGGGGAAATCCTGATTCAGGGGAAAACATGGCGGAAACAGGAAAAGGAACTGCGCAGGATCATCGGCCTGTCGCTACAGGAAACACGTTTCACCGAAAAACTGACCGTGCGCGAGACGCTGCGCCTTTTCGCCTCTTTCTTCAGGCTGGGAAACGGGCGGGTGAGCGAAGTCATTGAGCTGACCGGCCTTGGCGAAAAACAGAAATCCATGACCGGCACGCTTTCAGGCGGCCAGCGTCAGCGGCTTGCCCTGGCGGTGGCGCTGCTGAACACGCCGCAAATCCTTTTCCTCGACGAACCGACTACCGGCCTGGATCCTCATTCGCGGCTCGACCTGTGGAAAATCCTCAGGAACCTGAAGGACGAAGGCAAAACAACACTCATCCTGACGACGCACTACATGGAAGAAGCGGAATCGCTCTGCGAGCATATCATCATCATCAGCGACGGGAAAATCCTGCGGGAAGGGCGCCTGGAGGATTTGCTGGACGAACGCTCCCGCAATCTGGAAGAACTGTTTATCAACCTGACGGGAAAGGCGCCGGAGGGTATGAACACGCTTATCAATCCCTAACTGTCAATCCTGTGAACTCCATAAAAAATCATCCGCTCTGTCAGCTCACGTGGACGCAGTTTCTGGAAACCGTCCGCGAGCCGGAGGTGCTTTTCTGGGGAATGCTGTTTCCGGTACTGATTTCCATCGGGCTGGGACTGGCTTTCACGCAGACGTCCGAATCCGTCCATCAGGTGATGACCGTTGGCGCGAATCATCCGGAACTGGACACGCTGCTCCGGCAGTACGGTCAGCCGACCGTGTATCGCGGTCAGGACGCCATCCTGTGGAAAGTGACGGACGCCACGCTTGGAAATACGTCATTCCACTTTGTTCGCAGCGACTGGCCGACGGCCATCATCGCGCTGAAACGGGGCGAGGCCGATATGATCGTCGACCGTTCGCCGGAGGGTCTGCGTTATCATTTCGATCCGCACAACTCGCAGGCGCAGCTGGTATACCTGAAACTGTCGGCCCTGATGCAGTCGCCCGCCACGGCGGGGGATACAGGGCAAACCGCTGTGGAACCGCTGACATTGAAAGGGGTGCGTTACATCGACTTCCTGATTCCGGGACTGATCACCTTCGGGATGATGGGTTCCATCATGTGGGGAATCAGTTACGCGATCATCGAACGGCGGTCGCAGAAACTGCTGCGGCGGATGGTGGCCACGCCGATGAAAAAATCGCATTTCCTGATGGCGATGATGTTTGTCCGTATATGGATGAACATCGTCGAAGCGTTGATCATCTTCTTTTTCGCATGGCTGATTTTCGACATCCGGATTCAGGGGAATGTCGGCGCTTTGCTGGCGCTGTTTCTCTCGGGCAACGTGGCGTTCACCGGCCTGGCCATCCTTGTTTCGAGCCGTACCTCCAGGACGGAGGTCGGCACGGGATGGATCAATGCCGTGCAAATGCCCATGACGCTGCTTTCGGGCATCTTCTTCAGTTACCACCACTTTCCCGAATGGAGTCTGGGCGTCATCCGGCTGTTACCCCTGACCGCAGTCACGGACGGCGTTCGGAGCGTCTTCAACGAAGGCGCCGGATGGATGGAAATCCTTACGCCCACCGTCGCACTTTCGACCTTTGGCCTGGTATGCTTCATTACCGGAATGCGCCGGTTCAAGTGGTATTAGAGGATGAGAAACGGTCTTCGCAAAGCATTGAAATTTTGACTGCGCGATGAAAAACAATGGATATGGACAAATACAAAGATTTATATTAAGTATGGCAAAGACAACCGAAGAGATTAAAGAATTGTTAGCAACAGAATTGTTCCGGAAAGGAATCGCCAAGAAGTATATTGTCGTAAACGACGACTATACAATGATACAGTATAACTGTAAAAATCAAACCAGGAGGAAATTATCCGATCCGGAAGAATTTGTACAGGCGACCGCTTTTCTC
>JAISMO010000059.1 GCA_031276675.1 Tannerella sp. | reverse complement strand
GCGGATATGCGCCGCAAAACCTTTCAGTCCTCAGGAAAATGGCCTTGCAAATCGTTTCTAATCAAAAAGATAAGTTGAGTATTAAGAAACAAACTTATAAATCCGCTTAGACATAGGCTATCTCAAAAAATTAATCGGCTTTTGATGCGGTTGCCCTGGTGGTTATCGGTTATGGCTCCTTTGTCGGCGGGAATTACTATGATGGGGTTGCGAACTTCGACGGTACAACCTGAATTGCCGGTAACGGGATTATCGCCATACGGAAAGACATGACTGTAGAGAAACTGGCGTCGCAACCCAATGTCGGCGCAGTCTCGGCAAACGGCGTGCTGTTCTTCGGCGACAGCTCCGTACTGGATCCGTCCACGCTTCAGCTAAAAAAACTTGCATTGCCGTATCCGGAATCGACACTGTTCGGCTTCAGCGATGTCTTTAAACTCGGCGATGACCTTGTTTTTACGTCGCCGTCGGCGACATACGATGGCAGTGCTACCGGAGGGCTGTATCTGCTGAATATGAAACGGTATGCGAGGATGCCTGGGAAATGGGTGGAGGTATAAAACGAACGGCTGTCGGCCGACGGGACGGAAGGGACAAAAGAGACAAAAGGGACGGAAGGGAACCTTTGGGAACATGGTGAATGTGTAAACGAAGCAAGAGGGTGTGTCAAAAGTGACATGCCCTTTTTTAATAGCAAAGGTCAAACTTTCTCAAGCTCAGCCTTTGCATTTCCCTAAAATCTTCATAATTTCAGGCATTCAAAAAAATCTATGACAAAGTTGCATTTTCGTCCTTACATACCCAACCAAACGCTTCTTTTTCCAAATAGGATTGATGAAGATATTGCGGCAAACGATCCGGTTCGTATTGTCAGCGCTTTGGTCGACAGCCTGGATCTAAGTGGGATCAAGGCTCTTTACAGTTGCGTACCGTGTACGCCATTTTTATCTCACCGTTGATTCCGTTTTATCATTTATAACCCTGTTTTTTTACATTGGACGCAAAGATACATGAAAATCCTACGCAGCGGTTAACGGGTGATTTCCCGGAGGTGGTTTGTCTGTTTGAGAACCGATGCTGTTCATGCACCGTGCTACGCGGGAGGCATCTTTCGGCGCCCGGAAACCGCTGATACAGCCAATTTTTCCGGCTAAGGAATAATCAGAGCGAAATATGCGTATATTTGCCGCGTATTAAAAATAAAGCATATCATGTATTTCATTTTATTGATTGTATCGTTAATCACAGCCATTCTGCTGGTGGTAGCGGCCCTGGGAATTGCGCGGCTGATCTCGCCGCGCTCGTTCAATCCGCAGAAAGGTGAGGCTTACGAGTGCGGCATCCCGACCCGCGGCAGTTCGTGGATGCAGTTTAAGGTGGGGTATTACCTGTTTGCCATTCTGTTCCTTATGTTTGATGTAGAGACGGTCTTCCTTTTCCCGTGGGCGGCTGCGGTGCAGGACCTGGGCGTAGGAGGGTTGCTGAGTGTGCTGTTTTTTTTGGCCATACTGGCGCTCGGACTGGCTTATCCCTGGAGGAAAGGAGCATTGGAATGGAAATGAAGAAACCCAGGATCAAGTCAATAAAATACGGGGAATTTAATGACAACGAATACCTCGAAGCGATGGTTCGCGAGTTGAATACACAGGGTAGCAACGTCGTGCTGGGATGTTTGGACGACATCGTCAACTGGGGACGGAGCAATTCGCTCTGGCCGCTGACCTTTGCCACCAGTTGCTGCGGCATCGAATACATGGCTGTCGGCGCGGCGCGTTACGATTTCGCCCGGTTCGGTTTTGAAGTCACCCGCGCCAGTCCGCGCCAGGCCGACTTCATCATGGTGGCCGGAACGATTACCGACCGTATGGCGCCCGTGCTCAAGCGGCTCTACGACCAGATGGCCGACCCGAAATACGTGATTGCCGTCGGCGCTTGTGCCGTGTCGGGTGGACCGTTCAGGAAATCCTATCATGTAGTGAACGGCGTCGACGAGATTTTACCCGTTGACGTCTACATCCCCGGCTGCCCGCCGCGCCCAGAAGCGATGCTCTATGGCATTATCCAACTCCAGCGCAAGGTGAAACTGGAGAAATTCTTCGGAGGAATCAATAAAAGAAAGGAAAGTGGCGAACGGGAATGGAAAATGAAAAAATGAACGAAACGGGTATACCCCAGAAATAACGGTCGATGGGCAGTATGGAATATCTTTTGAGGGAGCGGTTTCCCGATGCGACGGTTGAAGCCGGACAGACAGGCGGGGGGGCGGTGGTGACGGTGAAGCCGGACACCTTGCGTGCAGTGGCGAAAACGCTGCTCACGGACGAGGCGCTGCATTTCGACTTCCTGCGCAGCCTGACCGGAATGGACTGGGGCGATGACGGACTGGGCGTCGTCTATCATCTGGAATCCACCCTACACGGCCATCAGTCAGTACTGAAAACCATGACGCCCGACCGCGACCATCCCGAACTCCCCTCGGTATGCGATCTCTGGAAAACGGCCGAACTGAACGAGCGTGAAGTGTACGATTACTTCGGCATCAGTTTCACCGACCATCCCGACATGCGCCGCCTCTTTCTGCGTGACGACTGGGTGGGCCATCCCCTGCGCAAAGACTACGACGACAGCCGCACGATCAATCCCCTCCGCATGACCAACGAAATCGCCATTGACACCACCTCAACCTTCAAAACGAACAAAAAGGGACGGCCGGTTGAGAAGAAGCAGGTCCTGTTCGAAGACGACGAATATGTTATCAATATCGGCCCGCAACATCCGGCCACTCATGGCGTGCTGCGTTTTCGCGTTTCGCTTGAAGGCGAGTTCATCCGCAAGTTACACGTTTACTGCGGATACATCCATCGCGGCATCGAAAAGATGTGTGAAAGCCTGACCTGTCCCCAGATCGCGGCGCTGACCGACCGCCTGGACTACCTCTCGGCCACGCAGAACCGCCATGCCTTCTGCCTTTGTGTGGAAAATGGGCTGGGAGTGGAGGTTTCCGAGCGTGTCAAATACATCCGCACGATTATGGACGAATTGCAGCGGATTGATTCACACCTGCTGTTCTTTTCCACGCTCTGCATGGATCTGGGTGCACTGACCGCCTTCTTCTTCGGATTCCGCGACCGCGAGAAGATTCTCGACATCTTCGAGCAAACCACCGGCGGACGCTTGATACTCAACTATAATACCATCGGCGGCGTACAGGCAGACATCCATCCGGACTTTGTACGGCGCGTGAAGGCGTTGATTGCATACCTGCGTCCCACCCTCAGGGAGTACCATGAGGTGTTTACGGGTAACGTGATCACGCAGCAGCGGATGAAAGGTGTCGGCGTGCTGAGCCGCGAAGACGCCATTTCGTTCGGGACGACCGGCGGGACGGGACGCGCCTCGGGCTGGGCGTGCGACGTACGCAAACGCCATCCTTACGCGGTGTATGACAAGGTGGATTTCAGAGAAATCCTCTACCACAAGGGAGACTGTTTTTCGCGTTACATGGTGCGCATGGACGAAATCAAAGAAAGCATGTGCATCATCGAGCAGTTGATCGACAACATCCCGGCGGGTGACTTTCAGGTGAAGATGAAGCCCGTTCTCCGCCTGCCCGAAGGCGGATATTATTCGGCTGTGGAGACAAGCCGCGGTGAATTTGGCGTGTATATCGAGAGCCGCGGCGACAAATATCCTTACCGCGTGAAATTCCGCAGCACCGGGCTTCCGCTCGTTGCCTGCATCGACACCATCACCCGCGGCTCGAAAATCGCCGACCTGATCGCCATCGGCGGTACGCTTGACTATATCGTGCCCGACATTGACCGGTGAATGACAACAAAAGAGGAACGGCATATGAAAAAGAAGAACTTTGAAGACATGAAGATTTTCGGCGACCCTGACTGGTTTATTATTGGGGGTTTATTCGGGAACGCGTCGGGCTGTATCGCTTTGCCGGTTATTTTGAAGCCTGATTCGAGCGGCGATACGGTGCTTGTTATGTTAACAGGCGGAATCATGGGCGCTGTCGCACCTTTTCTTGCCGCATTGAGTTTATATCCGGTCAGACTGCTTATTACCTGCCAGGGTATAAAGAACGAAATCCGGCGCATAAAAAAAGAGAGTAGAAAGGGCGTAAGGCAAAAACATTCCAAAAAATATTTCTACCGCGCCCTGGACACGATCCTGGATGAAAACGATATGCGCCGGGCATTGCGTGAGGAAACAGCCTCGGATGACAAAGACCCGTTGCTTGCATGGATCAGGAATACAATTGCAAATAAGCCGGGTCTGAAAATCCTCGCTTGCGGTACATGCAACACAGCGTCGCACCAGGCTATGAATGTCAACGAAATTTGCCCTGCGTGCGGCATCCGGAGGATAAGGGAAGTAATAACCCGATACAGGGGATGCAGCTACTGCAACTATACGGGCATTGTAGAGCACTATTCTTCTCTTTCGGGAGAAGGCGGAAGCTGGGAAGAAAGCTGCCCGTACTGCTCCAATGACGTATATGAAGAGGAGGTTTATTATTTGGAGGAGCCCGACGGCGCAAGAACGCTTTTGCTGTAACGCAAAAAAACGGAAAGGCAATAAGTAAAAGATAACGATGTTTGATTTCAGTATAGTTACAGGCTGGATACATGCCCGGCTCACGTCGCTGATGCCACTGGGCGCAGCCGTTTTTGTGGAATGTGTGGCGGTGGGCATTGCCATTCTGGTGATGTACGCCGTGATTGCCGTGATCATGATTTACATGGAGCGCAAGGTTTGTGCCGCCTTCCAGTGTCGTCTGGGACCTACCCGGGTAGGCCCCTTCGGGGTATTCCAGCTGTTTGCCGACATCATCAAGATGCTGATCAAGGAAATCATCGTCATTCGCCAGGCCGACAAGTTCCTCTATAACCTGGCGCCCTACATCGTGATCATGGCATCGGTGCTGGCCTTCAGTTGCCTGCCGGTGAGCAAGGGACTGGAAGTGCTTGATTTCAATGTCGGCGTACTGTTTTTGCTGGCGGCCTCGTCCATCGGCGTGGTAGGCATCCTCCTGGCCGGTTGGGGCAGCAACAACAAGTATTCGCTGATCGGAGCGATGCGGAGCGGGGCACAGATGGTCAGTTACGAACTTTCGGTCGGCATCTCGATCCTGACCATCATCGTACTGACGGACACCATGCAGCTCAGCCAGATCGTCGAGCACCAGGCCGACGGATGGTTTATCTTCAAGGGACATGTGCCGGCGCTGATCGCTTTTCTGATCTACCTGATTGCCGGCAATGCGGAAGTGAATCGCGGGCCGTTCGACCTGCCCGAGGCTGAATCGGAACTGACGGCGGGCTATCATACGGAATATTCGGGGATGCACTTTGGCTTGTTCTATGTGGCGGAGTTCGTGAATCTTTTCATCATTTCGGCCATTTCGGCGACCCTCTTTCTGGGCGGGTGGATGCCGCTGCACATTGCCGGCTGGACGGGTTTCAACGGGGTGATGGATTATATTCCCGGTTTCATCTGGTTTTTCGGCAAGTCTTTCTTTGTGGTCTGGCTGCTGATGTGGATTAAATGGACTTTTCCGCGCCTGCGCATTGACCAGATTCTGACGCTGGAATGGAAAATACTCGTGCCGATCGGGCTGCTCAACCTGCTGGTGATGACCGTCTGCGTCGTCTTCGGGTGGCACTTTTGAGAAAGATGACAAAGCATAAGTTGGCCGGGAAATCCGTCAAAACCGAATGAAACTGTAAAGTATGAAAGATGAATGAAGAAATAAGACTTGCGGAATCCGCATCCAAGAGGAAAGAGAGTTACGTTGTCGTTATTGTGCGTGGCATATGTTCGCTGGTACGGGGGTTGAAGGTGACTCTCGTCGAGTTTTTTACGCGGAAGACGACGGAATGTTATCCCGAAAACCGTGCGACGCTCAGGATGTTCGACCGTTTCCGCGGAACGCTGGCGATGCCTTGCGACGAGGCCGGAAACAACCGCTGCATTGCCTGCGGTCTGTGTGTGAATACATGCCCGAACGCCACCCTCCGTATCGAGTCGGAGACCGTTACCGATCCGGAAACCGGGAAAAAGAAAAAAAGGCTGCTGACGTATGAATACAATCTGGGTTCATGCATGTTCTGCCAGTTGTGCGTCAATGTCTGCCCGACTCAGGCCATCCGCTTTGACACCGCTTTTGAACATGCCGTGTTTACCCGGGACAAATTAGTGAAAATACTCAACAAATAAACAGATACAGGCTCATGGAAATTACGCTTGACTTGATTGTATTTACAGTGCTGGCCATTTTTATGACGGCCGCCGCGATACTGGCCGTGACGACGCGGCGCATCCTGCGTGCCGCTACCTGTCTGCTTTTCGTGCTCTTCGGCACGGCGGGCATCTATTTCCAGCTCAGCTACTCCTTTCTGGGCGCCGTGCAGTTGCTGATCTACGCCGGCGGAATCACCGTGCTCTACGTCTTCTCCATTCTGCTGACCTCTGCCCAGCAGGGCGAAGACCGCGCCAAAAGACCGAAGTGGACCAAAATGCTGGCCGGGGGGGTAACGGCTGCCGCCGGTTTGACCGTTTGCCTGTTCGTCACCTTGAAGAACCGCTTCCTCTCCTCGCATTTCGATCATGGCGAACTCGACGTGCGCACCATCGGACACGCCCTCATGGGATCGGACAAACATCAGTACCTGCTGCCTTTCGAGGTGATCAGCATCCTGATACTGGCCTGTATTGTCGGCGTTATTTTAATTGCAAGAAAAAGATAAGACCTATGATTCATCTGGAATATTACCTTGCCGTATCGACCGTCATGATGTTTGTCGGCATTTACGGTTTCTTTACGCGGCGCAACCTGCTGGCCGTCCTGATTTCGGTGGAACTGATCCTCAATTCGGTGGACATCAACTTTGCCGTTTTCAACCGTTTCCTGTTCCCCGGACAGCTCGAAGGCTTTTTCTTCACCCTCTTTGCCATCGGCATCTCGGCCGTCGAAACGGCTGTAGCCATTGCCATCATCATCAACATCTACCGCAACCTGCGCAGTATCCGAATCGACAAGATGGACAAAATGAAACATTGAGCACGTTTAAAGATATTTTTATGCGATACAGGTTACTCACTCATGCCACACAGCCTCCGGGCTTATCCCTCACCGACAACAGGGCCGCCGACTGCCCTCGCTGCGGCAGACACGCCGACATGCATTATGTCGGGCAGCCTACACAGAATGACCTGATTGTCCGCATCAAGGCTGCCCGACGGATGATGCGTAACATGAGTTACTCATGAAGAAATGCAGATTTCAACATTCGGGAACGGGATGGCTGTTTGCAGGCTTGTGCACGTTCGCTCTGCTGAGTTCCTGTGCCAATATGGCGACGCCCAACGGCGGACCGTACGATGAAACGCCGCCGAAGTTCCTGCGCAGTACGCCCGCTTTTCATGCCACCCGCTATGAAGGCAAAAAAGTCGAAATCGTCTTCGATGAACTGATCCAGATTGAACGGCCATCGGAGAACGTGATCATCACTCCGCCGCAAAAAAACCTGCCCGCAATCCGGGTCATCGGGAAAAAAGTCAGGGTCGAACTGAAGGACACGCTGATGCCGGATGCTACCTACACGGTTGACTTTACCAGTTCCATTGCCGACAATAACGAAAAGAATGTGCTGGAAAATTTCAGTTTCGCCTTTTCCACCGGCGATGTGATCGACTCGCTTGAGGTGGCGGGAATCGTACTGAATGCGGAAAATCTGGAACCGATGCCCAATATCATGGTGGGCCTGCATCAGAACCTGGCCGATTCGGCCTTCACGACGGAAACCTTCTTCCGCACCTCGAAAACCAACGAACGCGGACGGTTCGTCATCCGCAACATTGCCGAAGGAAGCTATCGCCTGTATGCGCTGAACGACCTCAACCGCGACTACCGTTTCAACCAGCCCGGCGAGGACATCGCTTTCCATGACTCCGTCATCATACCGCATTTCGAATTTGCCTCCCGACAGGATACCGCGTGGAAAGATTCGCTCACCATCGACACCATCCGGACGGTCGGCTACACGCACTTCCTGCCGGATGATGTCGTACTGCGGCTGTTCAGGGAGAAGTTTCAGCGCCAGTATATGCTCCGTCCCGAACGGACGCAGCAGCACCTGTTTACCCTGAAATTCAACGCGCCGGTAGACACGTTGCCCGAACTGACACTGCTCGGCGGTGATCCGGCCGAAGCAAACTGGTACCTGACACAGTTGCCGGACGGAAACACCGCGATCCATTACTGGATTACCGACTCGACGGTCTGGCAGCGGGACACGCTTCTCCTGCAGGTCGCATACCTCAAAAGCGATTCGCTGAATGTTCCACGTCCGCAGACCGACACCGTCCGACTGTCCATGCGCAGGCAACCGGCAGCGCCGACCCGAAGGAAATCAAAAAAAGACGAACCTCCGCCGGTCGAACACCTGCTTCCGCAGTTCAAACCGGGCGCTTCGGCGGACCTGGCCGACACGATAACGCTTGTTTTCACGGAACCGGTGCCGGACTTCTCGAAGGAACAGCTCCTGCTGGAACTGCAACAGGACACGCTCTGGACGCCGGTTGACTTCACCTTCCGGCAAGACAGCGCCGACATCCTGAAATATTACCTTGAACGGACGTGGCAATACGGGGAAAATTACCGGCTGACCATCGATTCGGCTTCTGTCTTCAGCCTCTACGGGAAATGGAACGACCTCTTCCTGTCGACCTTCAAGTTCAAGTCGAAGGACGAATACGGACACCTGTACCTCAACATCGAAGGCGTGACGGGGTCTGCCTTTGTGGAACTGATGAACGCCAGCGATATCCCGGTGCGAAAGGCCCCTGTTGAACGGGGCGGTGCACTCTTCATGAACCTGAGACCGGAGAAATATTATGCCCGCATTGTGCTGGACACAAACGAAAACGGCGTATGGGATACCGGAAACTATGCGGAAGGGATACAGCCGGAGGAGGTATTTTATTCCTCCAAACCATATGAGATGCGCGCCAATTTTGAACAGGAAGAAACATGGAACGTCCTGTCCGTACCGCTTACGGCCCAGAAACCGATGGAGATAACAAAAAATAAACCGAAAGATGTCACAAAGAAAAAACGCAATTACAGAGAAGAAGGCCAGTCCCGGTCGGGGAGCAGCGGCGGTTTGGGCGGCCTGGGCGGACTGGGCGGCGGCAGCCTGGGTTTCTGACCCCCTGAAACGGTTGTTCGTGCTTTGCTGCGGCCTGTTTCTTCCGGCAGGGATGAAGGCGCAGTACCTTCCCCGGGCCATGACGCTGAACGCCGGCGAAGAAGTGACGTATGACGTTTATTTCAAGTGGGGCTTCCTGATGTCGCGCGCCGGAGAGGGACAGCTGACGTTCACCCCCTCCCTGTACGGCGGGAAAAGGGCGTCAAAATACCGGCTGACGTTTCGCACAAGCAGGTTTTTCGATTCCGTTTACAAAATGCGGGACACGATCGAGTGTTATTATTCGCCCGATTATGCCCTGCTGCACAGTTCGAAACATACAAGTGAAGGCGGCTATTACCTGATCGACGAACTGACTTTTTCCTACCGTGAACGGGAACAGACGCACGTGCACAGCCGACGGTATACGCCGGAAAGGGTCAAGATAGACACCCTGCTGTCCGTCGCCTCGGGCTATGCGTTCGACATGCTGGGGACGCTGTTCTTTCTCCGCACCCTGGACTGGAAATACCTGAAGAAGGGAGACGTGTTTCCCTCGACGGTAGTGACCGGAAAGGATTTGATACAGGTCAGATACCGTTATACGGGGAATGAGGTGGTGGAAAGTGACGGCATCCGTTACCGGGCGCACCATTTTTTCATTGACATTCACGACGCCGCCTTTTCGCAGAGTAAATCAGCCGCCGAAGTGTGGGTGGGTAACGACGCGAATCACCTCCCGCTCAAAGTGCGTTCAAAGCTGAAAATCGGCTATGCCGAAATACATTACAAAACTTCCGCTCAACTGAAAGCGCCTTTGAGTTGCCGGATGGAAAACTGACGGGACCTCCTGCAAAATCCCGCCTGAAACAGACAGGTACTTTACCTTATATTATTTACATTATTCCGGGTGCAAAGGCAGCGAAAAACTAACCAATGCGTAAGAACTGTTCTGTCTTATGCATCAGAATTGTTCTGCCTTATGCATCAGAACTGTTCTGCCTTACGCGTAAGAGCGAAACCGGCCCGGAGGTTAGCAAACCGCCGGCCCTTTCAGGACTTTCCGCATCCGGTCATGAAATTCACTCGCACGTTCCATCGCAACCTTCAGACCGCAAGTATTCGTCCGCTTGACAAAGCTTCGGGGGTGTTGTCTCATACACCTTCACCGGCGAGCATGTTTTTCCACTGTAAATCGCACAGAAAATACGGTCTTTGTGCTCATCAAGCCTGCCTGTTTTCATATTTTTTTTAACGGCACAAAGTTGGAAAAAACAAGAACTTGAGGAAACGGAGGACGCCTGACCGTCACCCGATTTTTATCTGTCAGTGTGTAAAATCTGATTTTTTCAGTTATATTTGCACGGTCAATCCGCTTCGACTCCCTCTGACGTTTGAAAACATTTATCTTGCAGGAACAGTTGAAACGATGCGTTGTTTGACAATAATACGGAAGAAATTACAGTTATGGGATTTAGTGACATATTGACAAAACTGTTCGGCAACAAGTCCGAACGTGACTTGAAGGAAATTACACCCTACGTAAAGAAGATTACGGATATTTATCCGTCCATTCAGGCGCTGTCGAACGACGGACTGCGCGAAAAGTCGCAGGAAATCAGGCATCGGGTAGTGGACTGCGTCCGTGCGGAAAAACAGCACATCGAAGAGCTGCGCAAGGCTATTGACGAAAAGGAACTGGAAGAACGTGAAGCCATCTGGGCCGAAATTGACGGGATTGAGAAAAAAATCGACGAAAAGTTTGAGGAGATACTGGAAGAGGTATTGCCGGAAGTGTTCGCCATCGTAAAGGACACGGCCCGGCGATTTGCCGAAAACGAACGGATCATTGTCACTGCCAACGATTTTGATCGCAACCTGGCAGCCGAACATGACTTTGTGAAAATCGACGGAGACAGCGCCGTGTATTACAACCACTGGGTAGCCGGCGGCAACGAGATATCCTGGGACATGATTCATTACGACATGCAGTTGTTTGGCGGCGTCGTCCTGCACAAGGGCAAAATAGCCGAAATGGCCACCGGCGAAGGAAAAACGCTGGTCGCCACGTTGCCCGTATTCCTGAACGCGCTGACGGGCAAGGGCGTACACGTGGTCACGGTGAACGACTACCTTTCCAGGCGCGACGCCGAGTGGATGGGGCCGCTCTACATGTTTCACGGCCTGTCGGTTGACTGCATCGACAGGCACCAGCCCAATTCCGACGAACGCCGCAAAGCCTACAACGCTGACATTACCTTCGGTACGAACAACGAATTTGGCTTTGACTATCTGCGCGACAACATGTCCATCAGTCCGAACGATCTTGTGCAGCGCAAGCATAATTACGCGATTGTCGACGAGGTCGATTCCGTATTAATCGACGACGCCCGTACGCCGCTGATTATCTCCGGGCCGGTGGCCAAAGGAGAGGAACAGTTGTTTGAGCAATTCCGCACCAACGTGGAAACAGTCTATAATGCACAAAAAAACCTGTGCACCAAACTGCTGACGGAGGCCAAAAACAAAATGTCGAGCAGCGACAGCCGGGTCTGCGAAGAGGGTTCCATCCTGCTTTACCGCTCATTCAAGGGATTGCCCCGCAACAAGGCGCTGATCAAGTTTCTCAGCGAACAGGGTACCAAAGCCGGCATGTTGAAAACGGAAGAATTTTACATGCAGGACAATATGCGGAAGATGCCGCTGCTCCTCAACGACCTGAACGACAAGACGGAGGAAGAAAACAAAAAAATACGCAGGGAAAATGAAAAAATACGTCTCGACAACCTGCGGCGCAGGGAAGAAGGCGAAAAGGAACTGCCTGAAAAGGAAGAAAAGAGATACGGCGCCAATGCCCTCTATTTTGTCATCGACGAAAAGAACAACAGCATTGAACTGACCGAACGCGGACTGGACCTGTTAACCGGCAAGTCGGACGATCCAAATTTCTTCGTCCTGCCTGACATCGCTTCCGAACTGTCCCAGATAGACTTGACAGGCGGCGATACGGAAGCCGAACGGCAGGCAAAAAAGGACGAACTCCTGACCAACTACTCCATCAAAAGCGAACGGGTACACACGATCAACCAGTTGTTGAAGGCCTACACGCTGTTTGAGCGTGACGATGAATACGTGGTCATTGACGGACAGGTGAAAATCGTTGACGAGCAGACCGGACGTATCATGGAAGGCCGCCGGTACTCCGACGGGCTTCATCAGGCCATCGAAGCCAAGGAACGTGTGAAAGTCGAGGCTGCAACCCAAACGTTTGCAACCATCACGCTGCAAAACTATTTCCGGATGTATCACAAACTTGCAGGCATGACCGGTACGGCTGAAACAGAAGCCGGCGAGTTTTGGAACATCTACAAGTTGGACGTTGTCGTCATCCCGACCAACCGCCCGATTGCGCGTGTTGACATGAACGACCGCATCTACAAAACCAAGCGCGAGAAATACAACGCCGTTATTGAAGAAATCTCTACACTGATTGCGGCCGGGCGGCCAGTGCTCGTAGGTACGACATCCGTCGAAATCTCGGAACTGTTGAGCCGAATGTTGAACATGCGCCGGATTCCGCACAACGTCCTGAACGCAAAACTGCATCAGAAGGAAGCAGATATTGTGGCGCAGGCCGGGCAAAAGGGGACGGTGACCATCGCGACCAACATGGCTGGCCGGGGTACTGACATTAAACTTTCGCCCGAAGTGCGGGTAGCCGGAGGACTGGCCATTATCGGTACCGAACGCCACGAAAGCCGTCGCGTCGACCGTCAGTTGCGTGGTCGTGCCGGACGGCAGGGCGACCCGGGTTCCTCCGTTTTTTTCGTCTCGCTGGAAGATGACCTGATGCGACTCTTCGCTACCGAACGGATTGCCGGATTGATGGACAGGCTCGGATTCAAAGAAGGCGAAGTGCTGGAACACAACATGCTGAGCAAATCCGTGGAACGCGCTCAAAAGAAGGTGGAAGAAAACAACTTCGGCATCCGCAAGCGGCTGCTTGAGTACGATGACGTGATGAACTCGCAACGGAATGTGGTGTACACGCGCCGCCGTCATGCACTGATGGGCGAACGCATCGGACTGGACGTGATGAACACGCTTTATGACACGACTGCTGCATTGGTGGAACAACATGCTAACGGCAATTATGAAGATTTCAAACTGGAACTGTTCCGTTCGCTGGCGCTGGAATCGCCGTTTGAGGAAGAAGAGTTTCGTGGAGCAAAAGCCGACAGGCTGACCGAGAAACTGTTTGACGAAGTACTGAAACAGTTCAAGCGCCGGATGGAACGGCTGTCGCAAACGGCCAACCCTGTCATTCGGCAGGTATATGAAAACCAGGGCGGCCAGTACGAAAACATCCTGATTCCCGTCACGGACGGCAAACGGATATATAACATTTCCTGTAACCTGAAAGAGGCATACGAAACACAGTCGAAGACAATTGTCAAGTCGTTCCAGAAATCCATCACGTTGCATACGATTGACGACGCATGGAAAGAGCATCTGCGCGAGATGGACGAACTGCGCCATTCGGTGCAGAACGCCAGTTACGAAAACAAAGACCCGCTGCTGATCTATAAACTGGAGTCATACAACCTGTTCAAGGACATGGTAGGAAATATGAACCGGAAAACCGTTTCCATCTTGATGCGCGGACAGATTCCGATACGTGAAGACGTGAAAGTGCGTCAGGCTGTGCCCGAAAGACGTCAGGACATGAGCCGTTACCGGACGGAAAAAAACCGGTTGGACGGCAGCGACGGCAGCAATCCGCTGCTTCCCAAACCACCTGTCGGCCCGCAGCAGTCGCAACGGATGGAACCTGTACGTGTAGAAAAACGGGCCGGGCGGAACGACCCTTGCCCCTGCGGAAGCGGTAAAAAATACAAAAACTGTCACGGAAAAGGACTGTAACCCGGTTTTCGGATTGATCCTGTACTGCGCGGAGGGACCGTAAATTTCCGGCATATTTTTTTCTTCTGAAAATTATCCAGTACATTTGCAGCAAATTTTTAATTATAAGACTTATGAATGATACTTGTATCATCAACCGGGCGGCCGACAACATCCGGATACTGGCCGCCTCAATGGTTGAAAAAGCAAAATCGGGTCATCCGGGTGGAGCGATGGGTGGTGCCGATTTTATTAACGTGCTTTATGCAGAGTTTCTGAACTACAATCCCGACAGGCCGGACGATCCTTTTCGCGATCGCTTTTTCCTTGACCCGGGGCACATGTCGCCCATGCTCTATTCCGTTCTTTCGCTGGCCGGACTGGTGCCGGTGGAAGAACTGAAAAATTTCCGCCAGTGGAACAGCCTGACGCCGGGGCATCCGGAGCTGGATTTGCAGCACGGCATCGAAAACACATCCGGCCCGCTCGGACAAGGACATGCCATGGGGCTGGGAGCCGCCATTGCCGAGCGTTTTCTTGTCGCCCGTTTCGGCGAGTGGATGGCGCACAAGACTTATGTCTACATCTCCGACGGCGGCATCCAGGAAGAAATCTCGCAGGGCGTGGGACGCATCGCCGGCCATCTGGGGCTGAACAATTTGATCATGTATTACGATTCCAACAACATCCAGCTTTCGACCAAAGTCGAGGAAGTGGATTCGGAAGACGTAGCAGCCAAATACAGGGCGTGGGACTGGAATGTCCTTTGCGTAAACGGCAGTTCGGCCGAAGAAATCCGCCGGGCGCTTCATGCGGCAAACGCCGAGTCACAGCGTCCGACCCTTATTATCGGTCATACGACGATGGGTAAAGGGGCCGTCAATGCCGCCGGCGATCCTTTCGAGAATCAGGTCTCCACACACGGACAGCCGCTCTCGGCTGCCGGCGCCGACTTTGCTGCGACCATACGTAACCTGGGAGGTGATCCGGAGGCCCCGTTTGCCATTTTCCCCGAAGTGCAGACGCTGTACGCGCAACGCCGGGATGCGCTGCTGCAATGCTGCGCGCAACGCCGGGAGACGGAAACGCAATGGCGATCGGCTCATCCCGAACTGTCTGCCAAGTTGGACGCTTTCCTGAGCGGCGAGGTTTCGCAGATTGACTACGCCGCCATCCCCATGAAAGAAAACGTGGCTACACGCGCCGCTTCGGCGACCGTATTAGGTGTTTTTGCCGAAAAGATCGAAAACATGATTGTTGCCTCGGCCGATCTGAGCAATTCAGACAAAACCGACGGCTTCCTGAAGAAAACGAAAGCCTTTGCGAAAGGCGATTTCAGCGGACAGTTCCTGCAAGCCGGCGTATGTGAGTTGACAATGGCCTGCATCATGAACGGAATGGCGCTGCATGGTGGCGTCATTCCCGCCTGCGGCACCTTTTTCGTTTTCTCGGACTACATGAAGCCTGCTGCACGACTGGCAGCTCTGATGCGTCTGCACGTCATTTATATCTGGACACACGATTCCTTCCGTGTGGGTGAAGACGGTCCGACGCACCAGCCGGTTGAACACGAGGCACAAATCCGCCTGCTCGAACATCTGCACAACCATCAGGGTGAACGTTCGACGGTCGTGCTGCGTCCGGCCGACGGTGCAGAAACGGTAGCCGCGTGGAAAGTGGCTGTCGAGAGCAAACGTCCCGTCGCGCTGATTCTCTCCCGCCAGAACATCAACGACCTGCCTGCTGCCACGGGCGATCGCCGCAGTGAATCCTTCCAGTTGGCGAAAGGCGCCTATACAGTCGCCGACAGCAAAGGTCTGCCGGATGTAGTGCTGCTGGCCAGTGGTTCGGAAGTGGCTACGCTGGTTGAAGGAGCAAAGTTGCTGGCGGCCGACGGCATCCGGACACGTATTGTCTCCGTACCCTCGGAAGGACTGTTCTGCGACCAGCCCGGAGCCTACCGGCAGCAGGTTTTGCCGCAGGGCATTGTCCGCTACGGACTGACCTCCGGACTGCCGGTTACCCTGGGCGGACTGGTTGGTGACAACGGCTATGTACACGGGATGACGCACTTTGGTTATTCCGCACCCTACAAAGTCCTGGACCAGAAGTTCGGCTTCACGGGCGAAAACGTCTGTGCGCAAGTGAAAAAATTGATTGGAAAATAAACACGGAAAAACGCGGCAAGGCGACAAGCCTTGCCCGTTCCCTTTCAAAAAAATGAACAGAATGAAAACAATCGGTTTGGCAAGCGACCATGCAGGATTTGAACTGAAACAGCAGGTGAAGGCATATCTGGAAACAAACCGTCATGCGTACAAAGACTTCGGTACGTTTACCAACGACAGTTGCGATTATCCGGACTATGCTCATCCATTGGCCGAGGCGGTCGAAATCGGAACGGTTGAGTGCGGGATAGCTCTGTGCGGTTCGGGCAACGGCATCAGCATGACTCTGAACAAGCATCAAGGCATCCGCGCCGCCATTTGCTGGAACAAAGAACTGGCGACTCTGTCGCGCGAACATAACAATGCCAATGTGCTGGTCTTGCCGGCGCGTTTCGTCAACCTGCACACGGCCATAGAAATCCTGGACGCCTTTTTGTC